>SLKL01000209.1 GCA_007134625.1 Saprospiraceae bacterium | reverse complement strand
GGGATTTTATGCACATCGAAAGCTTAATAGATTAGCGGTATTTACTCTACCGCCGCAGATGATGCCTCTTTTTAAAACTGAGATTGAATACCTTTCTGCTCATGCTGTCGATCCTGATCGCAGACGGTATGCAACTCCTCATGAAGGACCAAGACACTATATCGATATTGATGTGTGGGGCGATTTTCCCTTTCCAAATTTACCTAGAGACTGGCATTCTGCTCTGGCGCAATATAGCAGTGTAGCCATAATTAATGATTGTGTTCCCGGCATTGCTGATACTCAAGTTGTTTACTTTCCATTCATTCCCTTTGATGAAAATGAATTAGGTAAAGTAAAAAGCTATGGGGAATATACGGATTTACTGGATTTGAATTACAGGCCATTCTTTAATGCAAGGGTGCCCGGGGATTTTTTCTCACCTCCCTGGATTTATCCACTTGAGGAATGGGAAGAAGGATTTCAAGCCTTCTCTAAAGAGGAATTTGATGCCGATTGCTATAGCGTGTGGATAGATGATCAATTGACTCAATACGGTATTCTTCCCTATTATTTACCACAGATACAGCGCCAGCTTACCAATGCCATGAGAAGGGGTGATAAAGCGAGGATTCTGAGGTTTGCTGCGGATATTGGGCATTACATAGGTGATGCGCATGTGCCATTGCATACAACGATTAATTACAATGGACAACTCACAGGGCAGGATGGCATCCATGCCTTTTGGGAGAGCCGAATTCCTGAATTGTTTGCTGAGGACTTTGACCTCATCGTTGGTAAAGCGCAATACATAGAAGATAAGGAAGAGTTTTTCTGGGATATCATTTTGGACACTCATATGAAGGTGGACTCTGTTCTAAGTATTGAGCGTTATCTCAGAGATACATACCCGCAGGATGCTCAAATGTGCTTTGACGATCGCCTTTTTCAGACCATAAGACAGCCCTGTCGCGAATTTGCAGCCGAATATGAACGACTGATGAACGGCATGGTAGAGCGACAGATGCGCAAAACCATCTTTGCTATCGGTTCCGTATGGTACACCGCCTGGGTCGATGCCGGACAACCCGATTTCCGAACCGGGGAACTAACCATAGACCAATCACATCTTCAAGAAAGTGATTCCTTGAGCGTTATATACAGAAGGGGTAGTATTTATGGGCGGGAGCATTTGAATAATTAGGGGGGAGGGATATCATCTTATTTGTTTGTTTGGAAGCTTTTATTGGTTCTTGGTTGATTTTGGGAATATCAGCTTTTGGTTTTTTTGAGACGAGAGTTGATCCATGAATTTTAAAAATGAAATACATTAAATTTTACGAAAAGTGGATTGACGGTAGTTCTGAAAATCTTTTTCTAAAAGTTAGAGCCTTTTTAAAAAGTCGTAAAAAGGATAAGAAGGTAGAATATTGGCTTCTAGAAGTAAATAAGGATGGGAGTATAAATCGAGAAATAGGTGTTAATGACAAAGGGAAGATAGTTTCTATTGCTCCTTATAATGCTAATCGAGGTCAGTGGGTTGATTCTAAGGTCTCTCTTAATCCAGATGAATATAAATCAATTACTGAGGAGGAGTTTATTGAAAAATGGAAATTTACTAAAAAGAAGTAGAATTACATGACTTAATTTCATACAGAGGAAACGCCTCCTTGCGCGTCATATACAGAAGGGTTAGTATTTATGGACGGGAGCATTTGAATAATTAGTTGGGGAGAAAGTTTAAGAGGGGATAATGCCGTGACAGGAACTTTAAAAAGTCGATAACTTTGATTATGTAGGTTGATAAATGAGGTTTACTTGTTTCAATGTGATGCCTTATTTTAGTTTAAGATAATTTTTTTGGTTAATCCAGGGATGCTGTTTACATGACCAATGGTAAAGCTTACTAATTGTAAATATCCTTTCTATGTCCAAGAGTAATTACATCTACCTTGAGACTTTTTTATAGATTTCATATATAACCCTGTAATCTCCTATACGAATTCGATATCCATTTCTATCTTTTAACTTTTTACAGCCCAAGGGTCTAGGGTTTTTTGCTAGTCCATATATTGATTGCTTGATCTGAGAATAATGAGGTTCATTAATTCGTGCAAGGGCTTTAATTGCTCGTTTTCTTAGAGTAATCTGATAAGTCATCACTTATTCTTACGCATATCTTCAATGATTTTAAACGCATCATCTATTGGTATAGAGGGATCATTTGATTTTTTAGCCTCATCATAAAGTTTAATATCTTCAATCTCCTCCAATTCCTCCAATATGGCTTCATAATCCTTGATTGGAAGTACAACAGATATTTTTTTGCCTTTTTGGTCTGTGATGAATTGTGGATTTAATGATATCATAATTTTGTTTGGATTGGTTTTCAATTGGATAAGACAATTTTTTAGTCTTAGCCCTTGCTGCTAAATACCCAGAATTGAAGAATATGGTTCAAAATTAGTGAATTTATTTTAGATCATTCAGTGGCCAAGTGATTATTTACTCTACTTTTTGTCTTTGCATAGGGAAAATGGTTTTTGTTTAGCAAGTGACCCTTTTTTAAGTAAGCTGGTCTTCAAAAAAGCGTTTATGAAAAGAACTAACCATTTTTTCCATTAGCTTTGCAAAATAAAAAAATCACGTCTTGAAATCATTTTTACACTTTTTGAGAGGAATGGCCATAGGGGTAGCTGAGGTCATACCCGGTGTGTCGGGTGGTACTATAGCCTTCATTACCGGGATCTATGAGCAGTTGATCCATTCTATTAAATCGGTTGATCTTGGCTTTGTTCAGAGTTTGATGCGCCTGGATTTCAAAAGTTGCTGGGAGCGGGTGAATGGGAGCTTTCTCTTGCCATTAATAATGGGAATGGTGGGTGGATTGATAGCAGGTATTTTGATCATCAGCCGGTTTTTGGAAACGCATCCACCTGTGGTTTGGGGGTTCTTTTTTGGGCTGATACTGGCATCGGCATGGTATATCATGCGACGCATTGAAAAAGCCGATTGGAAGGTATTTGTTTTTCTTCTATCGGGTGCTGTCATAGCTTACTACATCACTCAACTTATACCGGCTGAGGGATCAGATTCGCTTTTGTTTGTGGCTTTGTCTGGTGGGATAGCTATTTGCGCCCTTATACTTCCGGGCATAAGTGGCAGTTTTATCCTTTTACTGTTGGGGATGTACACCCTCATATTGAGTGCAGCGCGTTCCTTTATTGAAATCCAAGACATGGATTCATTCTTAATCATGCTTGCTTTTTCTATTGGTGCACTCATTGGACTTTTGTCTTTTGCCAGACTGGTCAATTATTTGATAAAAAACTACCGAAGTACTGTTTTTGCTTTGCTTTGTGGCTTTATGGTCGGTTCGCTTAGTAAAATATGGCCATGGCGTGATGGAGCTTTGTATATGGATCCGTCGGGCACATTACACAAAGCTACCATACCACTTTCATCTGATTGGCGATTATTGTTAGAAGTTAATAAATGGCCATCGGAATATTCTATGGGCGATCCGTTTACCACAACTACTGTTGTGGCTATGATAGTTGGGTTTGTGGTAGTCTTGGCTTTTGATTATTTGCCGG
>SLKL01000019.1 GCA_007134625.1 Saprospiraceae bacterium | reverse complement strand
CTACACCTTCCACATTTAAGGTCCTGAAAAAGAATCTCAAAGGATGTTCCAATGCAGAGATTTATAATATGGCAGCTGGAGAGAAAGAGGGAGTTTTGGATTTTTATATTTTTTCAAATCTTTATTCAGAATACAATACTTTCCGGCCTGAACAATTCAAAGGGGCGAAATGGTACGAAAAGGGAAAAGCTCAAATCAAAAAAATAGGAGTAGTCAACTTGAATGAATTCTTTTCCGAAAAAAAACTTAAACCAAAAATCATCAAAATTGATGTAGAAGGAGCAGAAGATCAGGTCATTAAAGGTCTCATCCCATATTTGACCGAAAATAGTCCCAGTATCGTAATGGAATATTTATCTGAGGATAGAGGAAATGCCAGCCATAAGGCAGCAGCAGAGCAACTTCAAAAAGCAGGGTATTACCCTTATCAAATTAAATCTACAGGAATACCGGAAAGAATTACCGGCTCAATTGAGGACCATTTTAAGGAAAAAGACATAAGCTCTGACAATGTCCTGTTTTTGAAGGAATAATTGGATTTGCATCGAAAATCGATCATCATTCTATATGAATCAAATCTATTTATTTTGGTTTCCCTTCTATCCTTGTAATCATCTTTAAAGGCAGGAATAGCTATATGCTAACAATTCTTACGGGTATAATATCTCGCTACTGCTCTTGCCACTCTTTGACCATCCATAGCAGCAGACATGATACCGCCTGCATAGCCTGCCCCTTCACCACAGGGGAAGAGACCCTCCATGTCCGGGTGCATAAGGGTGTCTTTCGTTCGGGGAATTTTTACCGGGGCAGAAGTTCGGCTTTCAGTAGCAATGACAACGGCTTCCGAGGTGTAGTAACCTCTCATTTTTTTCTCAAATTGACTAACTGCAGATTTGAGTTTAGCAGAGATACTTTGCGGAAGTATGTCATCTACTCTGCGACTCAATATTCCAGGTATATAACTTGTGCCCGGTAAGTCCACAGACAGTTTTCCTTTTACAAAATCAGTCAGGCGTTGAGCAGGTGCGGCCTGACTACCATCTCCATGAGAAAAAACATTCTGTTCTACCATTGCCTGAAAATCCATACAGACAAAAGGATCTTTTTCAAAACCTTTGAATTCAGAAGGATCCACAGCTACAACAGTCCCGGCATTGGCATATGGAGAATCTCTTTTTGAGAGCGACATTCCATTAACTACTATCTCACCGGGAGCTGTACTTGCAGGCACTACCAATCCTCCGGGACACATACAAAAAGAAAAAACGCCCTTCTCCCCAACCTGACACACCAATGAATAACTGCTCGCAGGTAGATGTTCTCCTCTGTTAGCCATATTGTATTGAATGGAATCAATCAAACTCTGCGGATGTTCAATCCGAACTCCTAAAGCAAAGGGTTTAGCTTCTATGGTTAACTTATGCTTAAAAAGCAGTTTGTAAATATCTCTTGCAGAATGACCGGTAGCGAGAATAACTGCATCTGCCTGAATAGGATTTGATTCATTGACTACCACACCTTTGAGCTCTCCATTTTCGGTTATAAGGTCCGTCACAAAATGATCAAAATGGACTTCACCACCAAATTCACAAATGGTATCTCTGATGGCAGAAACTATTCCCGGTAATTTATTAGATCCGATATGTGGATGCGCATCAATCAGGATATCAGGGGTAGCACCGTGTTCCACAAGCATATGCAGAATTTTGTAGTAATCGCCCCTTTTCTTTGACCGTGTATATAGCTTACCATCTGAATAAGTACCGGCACCCCCTTCACCAAAACAGTAATTGGAATGTGGATTCACCTGTCCAAATTGCTGAATTGCTCTAAGGTCGCGTCGCCTTTGTCTTACATCTTTGCCCCTGTCTAACACAATGGGTTTGTATCCAAGTAATAAAAACTCAAGTGCGGCAAAATAACCTGCAGGACCGGCACCAACTATGATTACAGATTTTTTACTCTCTACATTTTTAAAATAATTTCTGTATTGGATGTTATTTTCCTGCGGATTATCAGGAGAGTTTATGCGAACACGTAATCTGTATACCGGCTTCCTCCCTCTGGCATCAATAGATCGTCTGATGACTTCCGTTTCCAGAGAAGCATCCTCCTTCAATCCCGCCTTTTTTAGTGCTTTAGCTCTAATAAGGTCTTCCAGTAAATGATCTCCGGGTGAAAGACTTATCTCAATAGTTAAAGCTTGTTTCATGCACTGTAGCTTAAAGCTGATTGACTACTCTGGAAAGATCTACCGCTTTTCTCATTAATCCTTTCATTTGACCCAAAGGCAACATATTGGCGCCATCAGAAAGCGCTGCAGAGGGATCCGGATGGGTTTCAATAAAAAGCCCGTCAGCACCAGCTGCAAGACTTGTCTTAACCATTAGCTCGATCATTTGCGGCACTCCACCTGTAACACCGGAAGACTGATTGGGCTTCTGAAGTGAATGCGTACAATCCATAATAACCGGAACATTGAATTCCTTCATTTCCGGAATTCCCCGAAAATCAACAACCAGATCACCATAGCCAAAAGTGGTTCCCCTTTCGGTTAGCATTACCTTGTCATTTCCACTTTCCGTAACTTTTTGAACGGCAAAACCCATTGCTCCCGGGCTCATGAACTGCCCTTTTTTGATGTTTACCCATTTGCCGGTTTTTGCAGCAGCTTCAAGTAATTCTGTCTGCCTGCACAAAAAGGCGGGAATCTGAAGTAAATCTACATAGTCCGCAGCCAGATAAGCTTCTTCCTGAGTATGAATATCTGTAATAACAGGCAGACCCAACTCCTCTTTCACTTTTGCCAGTATTTTCAAAGCTTTTTCATCCCCTATTCCGGTGAAAGAATCCAAACGGGTGCGGTTGGCTTTTTTATAGGATGATTTAAAAATCAAGGGTAAACCCAAAGGCTCACAAATTTCTTTTAAGTGCCTTGCAGTGCGTAGTGTTATCTCCTCACCCTCTACTGCACACGGACCGGCTATCAGAAAAAAGCCGGATGATTTTGATTGTAAATAGTTTTTGTCCATTTTATTAATTATTTTCCATTATCCAGGATGCAGCTTCGACATTGGCTCTTAAATTATCCAGTTCGCTATACAGTACATCCTGATCACAATTGACTAAAACTCCAACACGGGTTAAATTCCCGATATTTTCAGTGTAAACAGAATAACCAAGGTTTTCAAGAAGTTGACTTTGCCTTGCAATGTTTACTTGATTGGAGAAAGAGCCCGTGACAATTATGCAGCGACCACTTACCATCAGATAATCATTACCTGCTTCGCCGCTTTCCTCATAATGATATACATCTTCATTAAATTTTTCATTTTCATCTGCATCCTCTAAAAAGGTATCAGAATCAAGATGCTCGTCGTGGTATTCCTCTTTTTCAATATATTCGTAATCTTCCGAATTTTGGTAATTCTGATCCAAACCATTTGAATCTTCCTTTTGAAAAGAATCTACATAGAGTTTTTCTGGTGGTTGATTGAATCTATCTTCAGAAATATGCGGTGGCGGATCGATAATGTCATCAACTACCACAGCACCGCATCTGTCATAGATTATG
>SLKL01000369.1 GCA_007134625.1 Saprospiraceae bacterium | reverse complement strand
CGTCAAAAACAATCGAAGACTATCGGTTTTTAAGTGACTTCAACAAAGGCGGATACAACAATCAAGTCTGGTTTACAGATGAGAATACATTGCTTTTCAGTGCGGCTAAGGGGACCAATACAAATATTTACAAGGCTGATCTGGCAGCAGGTTCCTTAAGACAAATCACTGATACAGAGGAATCTGAATTCAGTCCACAATTGATACATAATGGAGCTTACTACAATTGGGTCAGACTGGAAAAAGATGGCACACAACGACTATGGCAAGCTCCCGCAGACCATTCTAACAATGGATTTCCTCTTACTTCAATTGACTTGCTAGTAGGCTACTACCAATGGATTGAGGACGATGTTGTAGCACTATTTGTACTGAGAGAAAATCACAATGAACTGGTTTTGCTGGATTTAAAAAATGAGCGCGAAAAATTCCTTGCAAGAAATCCCGGCAGAAGTCTTCAGTTGGGGAATGATGGATTGTTGTATTATACCGTTCAAAGGTCTCAAAATAACTTTATCCTTTATTCCTACGACCACAGTACCGGCAACAGTCAGATGATCATACGATTACCTGCCGGAAGTACAGGGGATATAAGCATTGGGCCTGATGGCTATTTACTGACTTTTTCGGGAGAATATCTCCTTGGGTTTCGTCCCGGAACAGATTCTAGTTGGAGAAACCTGATTCGACTTAAAGGGATGGAAAATCAAAAATTGAGCAGGCTTAGTTACAACGGCAATGGCGTCCTTGCGTTCGTTGCTGAAGAAAATTAAAAAGTATGCGCCTTCCAATTCAAGTGTTGAGCTTTTTGATTGTTTTGTCAATGAGTCTGTATTCAAGCAAACTTTTTTCTCAGGATTATTATGAATATATGTCCGAAAAAAGGGCTGCCACCATCGAAAGTCTCTGGCAATCTGAGCGGCAACCTATACTACCAAAAGACACCATCAACCTCCAATTTTTCCCCATAGATAAAACCTATCGACTATCCTGCACTTTGGAATTCCCCGAAAATCCAGAACCATTTGACATTGCCACCTACAGCGGACAATTGCGCTCCTACATCCTCTGGGCAACTGCTCATGCTGAATTAAACGGGCAAAAAATTAGCCTTCAACTCTATCAAAATCACGAGCAATTGCTCAAAGGCAATTTCACTGACTATCTGTTTTTACCCTTCAAGGACTACACCAATGGAGAGCAATCATACGGCGGAGGCAGATACATGAACCTGAGCATCGAGCAAATCGAAGCGGAAGGATGTATTCTGGATTTCAATACTGCCTACAATCCCTGGTGCGCCTACAGAGACGGCTTCCACTGCCCCATCCCCCCTCGCGCTAATCATCTTGATATTGAAATCATGGCCGGGGAAAAGGATTTTGTGGATTATTGAGTTCATATAGTTGGAAAGTTGAAAGTTTATAAAGTTGGAAAGTCTAGAAATAATAAAATTTGACAAGCATGAAAATTGAGCGTTTTGAAGAAATAAAAGCATGGCAGAAAGCGAGAATACTAACTGCGGAAATTTACGACATTTTCGGCAAGTCAAGTGATTATGGTTTTAGTAATCAGATTTGCAGAGCAAGCGTCTCTATTATGAATAACATTGCTGAGGGATTTGAAAGACACACAAAAAAAGAATTCACCCACTTTCTATTTATAGCCAAAGGATCTTGTGGTGAGGTTCGTTCAATGCTTTATCTGGCAAAAGATCTTAACCGTATCTCTGAAACTCAATTTAACCAGTTATTTCAAATGACTGAAGAATGTTCCAAAATGCTCTCTGGCTTGATCAAATACTTACGAAAAACAAATTAAAAAATGAGTTAACTATTTTCACCACACTTTATGAACTTTCACACTTTATGAACTTTATAAACTTTCACACTTTATAAACTTTATGAACTTTCACACTTTATGAACTTTATAAACTTTCACACTTTATAAACTTTATGAACTTTCACACTCCATATAATGCACTTAGTACGAATGACCAAATGGGTCGCCCTGTAAAACTACCTTTTCCACCAAAAAGGATAATTTGTCTGGTGCCCTCCATATCTGAACTATTGTGGGACCTGGGGTTGGAAGAAGAACTTGTCGGCATCACCAAATTCTGTGTACATCCGCGAAAGATGTATAAAACCAAAACAAGAGTAGGCGGCACAAAAAACATACATTTTGATCGCATTGAAGAGTTAAAGCCGGAACTCATCATCGGTAACAAAGAGGAAAACACAAAAGAGATGATAGAAGAACTGGAAAAAAGCTATCCGGTTTGGATGACTGATGTCAACACCTTTGAAGAAAGCCTGGAGATGATAGAGCAAATCGGTCAAATTTGTAATCGGAATGAAAAAGCTAAAGAAATTTCCACCCGATTAAAATCCTTAAAAAACGCTTTTGATCAAACCCTTTCAATTTCTAAACCGTCTAAGGTACTGTACCTAATATGGAAAAAACCATGGATGGCAGTGGGGAAAAATACATTTATAGACGAAATGTTAACATTAGCAGGATTCAAAAATGCCCTTGAAAATGCGGACAGGTATCCCGAATTGACAGAGGAGGACTTCAAAAAGCTTGATGTGGATTATGTATTTTTATCCTCTGAGCCCTATCCTTTCAAGGAAAAACACCTGACAGAAGTAGAAACCTTAACGGATGGCAGCAAAGCAGTTTTGGTGGATGGTGAAATGTTTTCCTGGTATGGTAGCAGGCTGTTGAAGTCATTTTCTTATTTTAACAATCTGCGACAGCAATTATCGTTTTAAATTAACAAAGGCTATATAATAAAACAATGTGTTAAAATTGTGAAATGAAATAAATCAGAGAAATAATTTAAAATTGGTTTAATAGGACCTCATTCAGTTTTTTCGGTTTTGAGTAAAGCAACCTACAAGGTATTTAAAAACCTTATAGGTTTTCTGATAAGAGTGATGTATTCTGATTAAACTTTCTTTGATTTACATAAGCCAAGCGGGCTGAGCAACCTAAAGGGTTTCCAAAACCCTGTAGGTTTGCAGCATGAGCAAAATTTGAAGCCACAAAAGTTTATATCATAGCCTCAATAACTTGAAAAAGTAAAATAATGACAGGAAAAACTTTTACTCTCACCGCACTTATCTTTTTTTTAATTGTCAATTCAATTTCCGCTCAACAACAATTTTCTTCTGAACCGGATAGAGCCCCCGGTAAATTCATCATCTCGCTGACTACCAAAACATTCGCTTCCGACTGGACAGAAGAATTTAATGAGATCTATGCTCCACTTGAACTTGAGCATAAAAAAGTTTTATCGGCAACCATTAACGCTCATTTACTCACCATAAAAAGCAATCCCGAAAACCTGTCGGATAAGTCGATCATTGAAAAACTTCATACAGTCAGGGGCATAAGGCATGCCGGACCAGATAGATATGCAGATTATCGACAAACAGAACCCGATGATCCACTTTATATAGATCAATGGCATTTGCAGCAAATAATGGCTCCTGAAGCATGGGAATTGACAAAAGGAGGAACCACTGCTTTGGGGGATACCGTGGTTATTGCCATACTTGATAGCGGAATAAAATTATATCACCCT
>SLKL01000071.1 GCA_007134625.1 Saprospiraceae bacterium | reverse complement strand
GGCCAGCCAATCCAAATCGCCCTGAGTCATGTGACCAAGCTCGACCAGGGCCTGGTCGATGGGGATGTTGTTGGTATTGGCCAATTGCTGGGCTTCATCGATGGCGGCCTGGCTGACATGGCCTTCGCGATGGATCAATTGATCGAGCGTTTTGCTGAGCAGCTGAGGGAAGCTGTGGAAATCGGTAAAAATGCAAAGATTAGCAGCCCGCAAAATGAAATAAATAAAGTCTATGTCGCCGGTCTCGGTGGCTCGGGTATAGGAGGAGACTTTGCAGCGGAATTTGTCAATAACCAATGTAAAGTTCCCATTCTCACTGGCAAGGGTTATGATATCCCCGCCTATGTTGATAAAAATACATTAGTGGTGGCTTCTTCCTATTCCGGGAATACTGAGGAGACCCTTTCTGCTTTCGATCAACTGATGAAAACAGGAGCAAAAGTGGTGGTTTTGAGCAGTGGCGGTAAATTGATACAATTAGCTAAAGAGCACCAACTGGACTACATAAAAGTGCCGGGAGATTGGCCCTCACCGCGTGCATGCCTCGGGTACTCTATGGTGCAGCAGCTTTTTATACTACACTACTGCGGCTTGATTGACGATTCTTTTATTGCTGAAATTATGGCAGCGGCAGAACTTGTGGATAGAGAAGATGCTGATGTAAGGACAAGAGCAAGGCAAATTGCCGGAATGCTCAATGAAAAAACACCTGTTATCTATATCGCTGACTGGATGGAGGCGGTAGCTATCCGACTGAGACAGCAAATCAACGAAAACAGTAAAATGCTTTGTTGGCATCACGTCATTCCTGAGATGAATCACAATGAATTGGTGGGTTGGAGAGATCAGAGAAAAGATGTTGCTGTGTTGATGCTGCGAAATCGCACCGATCATCCAAGGGTGCAAATGCGAATGGACATCAATAAGGAAATCATCACAGAATACACAGATACTATGATTGAAGTGTATTCCAAGGGGAGCTCGTTTATCCAGCGGGCAATATATCTCGTATATCTTGGTGATTGGATATCTTTTTATCTCGCTGACATGCGAAATATGGATTCCATTGAAGTGAAAGTAATAGATTTTCTCAAAGGGGAGTTGGCTAAGCAGTAGTCTGCTTTTCATAGATAATACTACTTCATAAAAAATTAAATTTCTGATATGTTATTAAAAGATAAAGTTGCGATCATTACCGGAGGTTCTCGTGGAATAGGGGAATCCATAGTTAGAAAATTCATCAGCGAGGGTGCTAAAGTGGTTTTTACCTACCATTCATCCTCAGAGCGTTCTGAGCGGATTGTTGCAGAGCTAAAGGATGCAGGTGGAGATTTGATGGCGGTGCGCTCTGATGCGGCTTCATTTAAAGATGCTGAAGAATTAGTAGCGAAAGTCATGGAAGTCTATGGCAAAGTGGATATTTTAATCAATAATGCGGGAATTACAAGAGACAATCTTCTCTTGCGTATGTCCGAGGAGCAATGGGATGAGGTCATGGCCGCCAACCTTAAATCTGTTTTCAACCTAACTAAAAATTGCATCAAGCCTATGATGCGTGCACGCGGAGGCAGTATCATTAATCTGGGTTCAGTAGTTGGTGTTTTTGGCAATGCCGGACAGGCTAATTATGCAGCTTCCAAAGCCGGGATTATTGGTTTCTCTAAATCTGTGGCAAAAGAATTGGGGAGCAGAAACATCAGATGTAATGTATTGGCACCCGGTTTTATCGGAACAGATATGACCGATCAACTCGATGACAAAACCAAGGATAGCTTTTTGACTAACATACCACTAAAAAGACTGGGTGACAGTCAGGAAGTAGCGAATACCTGTGTGTTTCTGGGATCCGATATGTCCTCCTATATTACAGGACAGGTTATTTCAGTTTGCGGCGGTATGAATACCTGATTCCGCGATTTAGAATTTGTTTTTCCACATCATACTTTCGACCGGTTTTATGGTCCGTTCGATGTACTTGGGATTCTTTTTACTGTGGTAAAAATTTTCTACTTTACCCTCGAGAGCGAAGTAAATAAGTTGTCCTACGGGCATTCCTGCATATACGCGCACGGGCTGTACGCATGAAATCTCGAGCGTCCAGGTGTTGCAAAATCCCACATCTCCCTTTCCGGCGGTAGCATGTATATCAATTCCCAGTCGCCCAACACTGGATTTTCCCTCCAGAAAAGGTACCGCATTGTGGGTCTCAGTGTATTCTTCTGTTACCCCTAGATAGAGTGTACCAGGTTGCAAAACAAATCCCTCCTCAGGTATTTCAAAATGCTTGACTTTGTTGTGCTTTTTGGCATCCAATTCGTGATCAACGTAGGTAGCAAGGTGCTTTCCGAGGTGTACATCGTATGAGTTGGTGCCGAGGCAATCCGGTCTGTAGGGTTCTATTACAATCTCTCCGTTTTCAAGGGCTTCCCTTATCGCTATATCTGTTAAAATCATTGATTTTTCATTTTTGAGAAGCCAAATTTACGGACTATTATGGAATTCAATAGTGAATTATCAATCTACCTCAATTTCCCAGACCAAAACTGATCGATCATCACTGCCACTGCACAGCAATCCGGTTTCCTTATCCCATAAAATAGTGTTTACGGAATTAATATGTCCTCCGTTTTTTATCCGATCGATTACTTTCATCAATTTAAAAGTTTGGGCATCCCATATTCTGATTTCTTTATCCCGACTTGCACTGGCGAAATAGTTTTGACAAGGACTGAGCGCCAGATCATTAACGGTAAAAAGGTGTGCCGGTATGCGATGTGCCAAAACCAGCTCCGGGTAGTCCCAGATACAGATATGAGCGTCTCTCCCCCCGGTAATCAGGGTATTTTGATCTCGCATGATAATGGAAAAAACAGTGCTGTCATGTGCATTTTCTCGCTTTTCAATAATTCGCATACTCTCAGGATCGATGAGATAAATACAGCTATCAGAAGAACCGGCGATGAGAATTTTCCTTTTTTCGTCAACTACGAGACTTCTTATTCGCTGAGTGCTTATGGGTTGGGTTTCTTTAGGTAAAAAGGGTTGCATACTCCACTTGGTCAAGCTGCCATCGCCTCCCCCCGTAAAAAGAAGATCATGGTACTTCACTATTGCAAACAAGCCCTTTTCATGGGTTTTCCATGCTTTTACATTGTCGGATTTTTTATCAAAAAAAAGCTGATACAATGATCCGTTCATGTCTCCGGCAAAACAAGAATTATCTTGAAAGGAGGTAAGTCCGGTAAAAAACTTGTATTCGCTTTTCGCTTTCAGCATTCCGCTATCTTTTTCTTTTAAATCCCACTCAACCACTCTGCCATCTCCAGAAAAAGAAAGTATATGATCTGACTGAAATCCCTTAGTTAGTTTATAAACTCCACCACTGTGACCGGTGTATTCTCTGATTTTTACAACTTTCATATAAAGCTTAACTTTATGCGGTTTTAAATGTTCAGACGCAATAATCAAGCTCGGGTATAAACCAATTGTTTTTTGCATCTTTGGGGCAGCTAAAGTTTTTGTATGCCGGTATGTTTTACTAAAAAATGGGAGAAAGGGACTGATTTGGTGGTTTGGGAAATCACTGAAAATGAAG
>SLKL01000250.1 GCA_007134625.1 Saprospiraceae bacterium | reverse complement strand
GTAATCTTTTTGAAAGTCATCCAGACAAAATGACCTTTTGTAAACAATTTTATCCCTTATTTTTTGACCAAATCTACTTTCTGCCCGATCCAGCATTATATCAAAATAATGATCATGCATTTCCGGGTCATCCTTTAATCCGGGAGCTAATGGCATAAGTAAAAATATATTTTCGCAGTTTTCCGGGGCAACTGAGGGATCCGTTACTGAAGGAGCACAAAGGTAGAAAAGTGGCCTTTCCGGCCATCCCGGTTTTTCATAAATTTCAATGGCGTGCTGTTTGAAATCTTCATCAAAGAAAAGGGAGTGGTGGGGTATATCTCCCAGCTTTTCATTAAGGCCTAAATAAAAAAGAAGACTACTTGGTGCCATCGTTCTTTTATCCCAGTACTTTTCGTCATAGGCACGATTTTCCTTATTTAAAACATGCTGTTCAAAATGATGGTAATCAGCAGAATTGATTACAAAATCTACTTCGTATTCACTGCTATTAGTGCTCAAGCTTGTGATGTGTTTGTTTTCTGTAATTACAGATGTAACAGCAGAATTATAGATAATATTTACACCGAGATCTTCATTTATCTTTACCAATCCCTTTATAACTTCGTGCATTCCTCCCATGGGATACCATGTACCGAGGCTCAAGTCGGCATGGTTCATCAGGCTATAAAGGGCGGGTATCTTCCATGGAGTTGCGCCAAGAAAAAGTACCGGAAATTCAAGAATCTCACGAATGTATGGGTGCTTAAATTGCTTTCTAACTACTGAGGAAAGTGAAGTCAGCATGTCGAGTTTAAATAAACTGGAAACTATCCGCATATCCATAAACTCTGAGAGACCGTGTGACGGTTTCCACACAAATTCCTCCATGCCTACCTTATATTTATAAGCAGCTTCATCCAGGAATTTCTGAAGCTTTTCACCACTTCCGGGCTCAAGCTCCTCGAACTTTCTTTTTAACTCTTCAGGGTCGGCAGGAACATCAAACTTTCTCTCCTTAAAAAAAACTGAATAGGATGGATCTAATCTCTTCAATTCATAGAAATCAGAAGTTTTATAACCAAAGTGATTGAAAGTCTGCTCAAAAACTTCGGGCATCCAATACCAACTTGGTCCCATGTCGAAGGTAAAGCCATCTACCTCGAACTTCCGGGAACGGCCTCCGGGGCCTTCATTTTTTTCAAGCAGTATCACTTCATGACCAGTTTTGGCCATATCAGCGGCTGCAACTAGTCCTGAAAAACCGCTGCCAATAACTGCAACTTTCCTTTTCATTCTTTTCATTTAAGTATCTGCGATACGCAACTTGATTGTCAATTGATTTAAAAAAACAGTCAAGTTCAATTTTTACAATTGACAATCAAATAGACTAACTTTATTAAAAATGCTTTTGTTTAAGTATTGAGGTGTTTTACACGAAAAAAGTTAGACAAATTAAGCAGCAATACAGGAGAATTGTTTGTCCAATTTTATTAGAATATTTCAGTGGCCTACTTTTGTAGTATATGTCTTCCTCCTAATTTAAATGAAAAAGTGTTAATCCGATCATTATTCGGGCCCAATTCTTTTTTCATAAAATTATAATGGTAGCTCATTTCAGCAAATAATCTCCATTTTTTACCCATTTGGTAATCCAATCCAAAGCCGGAATTAAAACTAAGGAAATAATTTTCACTAAAACTGCCACCCTGAATGATACCATCCGAGAATTTCTTTTCATCCAAACGAGGTGTACTTCCTGGGTTGACTTGAGTGTCAGGAGGTAATGGCTGAGCTAAAGCAATTTTAAATTGTTCTCGATCGTAATTAGCATGGGTCGCTAAATTTAGCCCAACTCCTGCCAATAAATAAGGCGTGAATCTACCGCCTTGATATACATCAAAACGGAGATGGAGAGGAATACTTAATGTATTCAGTTCAATCGCCCTAAGACTGATAGCTTCAGCTGTTTCCGAATTGGGATTAAATCTAAAGATTTCTAAAACTGTCCTTGGGTTATATTGCTTCATAGAGAACAACATACCTGTTTCCAGGGTCCACCTGTTCTTGTTCCAACCGATTGAAAATCCACCTCCAACACCAAACTTACTTTGTTCATATCCATTCCTCAAATAAATATCATCGAAGGGGGTGTGAATAGTATTAATATCCATTGTAGTGAAAACAGAAACAATCGTCCTTGAATTACTCAAAGAATTATTTGAAAGGACATTGAATGAACCCGGGTTGATACTTACCGCCTCAGAAACTAATTTTCTAAAATCATTGAAGGGTAGTTGATTTACTCTTGTATGATCTTCTTGAGCAGAATAAGCAGGAACATGATCGATCATTTTTCTTTCAAAATCCAGCTTGAATAAGCCGGCATTTAAAAGTTGTACTTCTTCATTAGTTGAATAAGCTGTTGGCATTAAACTATATTCAAAGTATCCTGGATTCTCATTAATAAACTCTCCTGCATCAGAATTTCTTTCCCTTTCAACTAAGAAGGTTCGGTATTCTGTTGCCAATTCTGATTCAGAAGTACTTTCAATCTTAATAGCCGTCTTTTCTTCTTCGCCATTATTGAAAAAAGAATAAGCATCTTCAACAGGATACACTCCTGTTGAAGATATATTATAGGCATCATAAGTAGTAGTCTGTTGTGGAAAAACAAAAGCAAGAGCTAAAACCAATAACACTGCCTCAAAAACTTTGTTATAAATCAGATCTTTGGTAAACAACTGTACCCATGCAAAATGACTTAGGAATAAATTCCAATGGCTTTCCTGATAGGGTTGTTCAATATTTTCAACCTTCTCCTTAATATGATGATCAAAGGACACATCATTTAATTCGCTATCAAGCAAAGACTCAAATGCAACCCAAGAAGATGCACCCTTATCCGGTTGGATGGATTCCAACTGCTGTCTGATATGTTGATCGAATTCTTTGTTTTTCATTTTAGTCCCTATAACCAAGTATATCCTTTAATTTAGCTCTGGCTTTAACCAGATTAGATCTGGATGTACTTTCATTTATTCCTATTCTTTCAGCAATTTCCTTGTGCGAATAACCTTCAATGACATAAAGATTAAACACAATTTTATAAACAGGGCTCAGTTTCTGAATTCCCGATAATATTTCCTTTTCGGACAGTTGTTCAATAGCAGTAATCTGTTTGGCTTTTAAATCATAAGCATCTGCAATGTCCTCAGTCCTTCTTCTCACATCTTTTCTGTATTGATCAATAGAGGTATTAACCATAATCCTTTTCACCCATTGGTTAAAAGAGGTACCTGCCTGATATTTTCCAATATTTTTAAAAACCTTTATGAAGCCATCATGCATAATATCTACAGCATGATCTTTATTATTAGCGTACCTTAAGCAAACTAAAAGCATCTCTTGATACAACTCTTCATAAACCATTTTTTGCGCCCACTTTTCTTTCTTAACGAGCGCTTCAATGAAGGAACCTTCATTCTTTAGGAGTTGGATTGACAAAGATGAGTACTGCATTTTGTTCAATGATTTACAACCTAAAGGTAAAAAGAAAACGGGTAATAACACCAAAACGCTTCTTTATTTTTTCAAATTACTAAATCATGTAAGCTGG
>SLKL01000089.1 GCA_007134625.1 Saprospiraceae bacterium | reverse complement strand
TTGCTGGAACAAGTAGGACTTGGTGACAGAAAAGATGCACGTCCTTCTCAATTATCGGGTGGGCAACAACAGCGGGTTGCGGTTGCAAGGGCATTGGCTTCAGAACCACAGTTTATACTGGCCGACGAACCCACTGCCAATCTCGACACCAAGGCAGCAATGAATCTACTGGATTTGATGCAAAAAATGAACGAAGAACAAAATGTAACTTTTGTTTTTTCAACTCACGACCAACGGGTTATCAGCAGGGCGAGAAGAGTCATTACACTGGTGGACGGAGCCCTGTATTCGGATAAAGAGCAAGAACCCAAAATCGTTCTCGAGCCAAAATAGCGAAAAATGAAGCAGATAGTTTGCTTACTTTCAGGGGTATTAATAGCTGTCTCAGTATTTGCCCAATCGAATTCAAAATGGGATTTCAGTGGATACACTCAAGGCAACCCCGTTTTTATCAATGCTGATTTTCCGGCTCCTCAGGGTGAGGTCAACTGGTGGGAATACCGTGTACAAAGTCGTCTGAATATCCGTTGGGCTCCCATTGATAATTTTCAATTTCATGCGCAGATGAGGCTTCGCTTTTTTGCAGGTGATCTCGTAAAGGAGATACCTAATTATGCAGGGGGAATAGATTCCGATGATGGATTGGTAAAATTGTCGTTTTTGGTAGCAGACAGAAAGAGTTGGCTCCTGCACTATCAAGCTGATCGATTGTACGCACAGTGGAATAAAAATGACTGGGACATAAGAGTTGGTCGCCAAAGGGTTAATTGGGGTATCAGTATGATTACCAACCCCAATGACCTTTTTAATATTTATTCATTTTACGACTTTGACTACAGAGAGCGACCCGGCTCAGATGCCATACGCATACAGCGCCATTTTGGCTTTAGCGAGCGTTTGGAATTGGCAGTCAGTCCCGCATCTGACATCCGACAAAGCATAGCGGCCCTACTTTACGCTTTTCACTGGCAGGATTATGATTTTCAGTTAATCAGCGGATACTACAGAAACAGACTTGCAATAGGCGGTGGCTGGGCAGGAAATCTAAAAACCGACGGCTTTAAAGGTGAGTTGATGTACTTCAGAGATATTGAGGAAAACGGTGGGAAAAGAACTTCCAATTTCGTCGGCTTATTGGCCTTTGATTACATGTTTCCCTCCGGCTTGTTTGTAGTATCGGAGTTTTTGTTCAATGAAAAAGGTGGTCGGGACGCCATCCTGCTATTGGCTGAATCCCTATCTCCTGACAATCCCTCATTTTCAAAATACCAGAAAACGCTACAATTCTCCTACCCCATTCATCCTTTGCTCGATGCTGTTTTTGCCACCATATGGTACCCTGATGATCGGTCCTTCTTTCTATCCCCCGGACTGAATTGGTCTGTAATTGAAAATTTAGATGCACAATTGGTCGGTCAGTTTTTTGCGGGAGGAAGTAATTCAACGCTGGGTAATGCAGCGAATTTGGTTACTGTTTCTGTGAGGTATTCTTATTAATTGAAAATGAGTTCGTAAAGTTGAAAGTTTGTAAAGTTTAAAAGTTCATAAAGTTCAAAAGCAATGCCCTACAATGTGGTGCGCTGTGGTGAATCGAACCAAGCCTGCCGAACTAAGTGAAGCGGTGGCGGAGTCGAAGGATAAAGAGGTGTTTCTGTAAGTATAATACGACTTCCCGACAAAGATGTGGAGACAATGAAATTAGATCTCTGAGTCCACTCCAAAAGCCATTTTGCTTAAAAATTATTCAGAGTTTGCCTACGTTTAAAAAGTAAATGATTTAACAACAGCACCTATTTTTACTACCTTTTTTTGTAACTTTGTTAATATGATGGGGTATTCGCTTAGCTAAAATTATAGCTATCCTTAGAAAAGACTAAAATATCATCTATTAGAAAACCTATGGGTAAATTAGTGATACTCTAAAGCAACTGTAAAAAATAAAAATCATGAAGGAATTAACTATTAAAATACCTGAGGGAAAACTGGAGTTCTTTATGGAGTTGCTAAAAGAACTTGGGTTTGAAGCAGCTGAATCTATGGAGATTTCAGAGCAGCAGAAAGCTATTGTCCGAGAGCGAATAAAGACCGGTAAAACTGAGAATTTTTCTCCTTGGGATGAAGCCCGTAAGGAATTCAATTTTAAGAGTAAGGTCTAAGTATGGACTTTGTCGTTTTCATAGACAATAGAGCCATCCTTGATATTCAGGAAGCGATTAACTTTTATGATAATCAGCAACCGGGACTCGGCAAACGTTTTGAATCTGTCCTGAATGAACACATTATCATTCTTATGAAAACCCCACTTTTCCGAAAACGATATGATAATGTTCGATGTTTCCCGCTAAAAAAATTCCCCTACATGATCCACTTCACTGTAAATGAGAAGGAAAAAATAGTAATCATACGAGCTGTTTTTCATACTTCCAAAAATCCAAACACTTGGAAAAGAAATTAATAATCAGAATTGGTATAGTATTATTCAGTTAAATTAAAACGCAAACCTCCTAAAAAATTCACCCCTCAGTCAAACGTGTTTTACCAATGCTGTAAAAATCTAGCAGTCCACGTTCAAGCTCGATGACGTCGTTCATGGTAGTATTGATGAAAATTGTAATTCGGTATAAATCATCCGGATTTGAAGTGAAGTTCATATTGAGTAAGCCGGATATGATCATATTGTTTAAGTCATTGTAAATATCCTGAAAACTGTAAAGCTGATTCAAAGCCTGTATTTTATGCACCGGTAAGTCATTAAGGATGCCTGTCTGCACTATCTAATTGGCTTCTGCAGGACTCTTAGCCAAAAGTAAAAGGTGAATAGTCAAAGGCCTAAAATTAAAAACATAGGTTATTTATATGCTAAAATCAATATTTTCCTTGTGGCAATAAAAAAAGTATTATATATTTGGGCGAACCAATAAATCACCTAATCATGAAAAAGTTATTTTCACTATTATCACTATTGTTTGTTTTTGCTACATTTTCTTTAGCACAAACCCCACTTCCTCTTCATCCCGACCTGATTAAAGGAGAGTTGGACAATGGATTTACGTATTACATCATGAAAAATGAGATGCCTAAAGACATTGTATCTATTAGATTAGTCACCAAGGTGGGATCTATCCTGGAAGAAGAGCACGAACGAGGAGTTGCACACTTTGTGGAACATATGGCATTTAATGGTACAGAAAATTTTCCCGGCAATAGTCTGATCGATTATCTGGAAACCAAGGGGGTAACCTTTGGCAGAGATCTCAATGCTTTTGTGAGTTTTGAACAGACGGTCTATATGATGGATGTGCGCTCAGACGATCCGGAGATGATGGATAGCATAATGCTTATTCTTGAAGACTGGACCGGTCGCCTGGTATTTGATCCGGATGAAGTGGCTGATGAGATAGGAGTTATATCTGCGGAATACAGAGGCCGGCTTGGAGCCAATGACAGGATGATGAACATAACTTTCCCAGTTGAATTTATGGGATCAATGTATGCAGAGAGACTTCCTATTGGTAAACTGGAAGTTATCGAATCCATGGAAAGAGAAACCCTGGTCGAATTTTACAGAAAATGGTACCGCCCGGAATTGATGGCACTGGTAGTTGTTGGGGATGTTGATACGGAGTTTAT
>SLKL01000096.1 GCA_007134625.1 Saprospiraceae bacterium | reverse complement strand
CAAAGAGGTATTGATTGGGATATTGTCGAAATAAAAGACCGAAAGAAAGATTTTTTTGGTTATGAATGCAACTTTGCAGAGGGATTTTCTATTATTGATGGTGTGGAATACACTATATCTGGTTATATTTGCCCATCTTTGGAGAAACGGCTCAGATACATTCAACCAACTGAAATAATGGATATTGATGGAGCTTGGGTTGAGGCTAATGTAAGAGTGGAAGGTTTGAATCTGGAATACAAAATAGTTAGACACGAGAATATTCATAAGGAAGAGTTTTTATTTCCCCATGCAGATAATTATGATTTGGTAGATTATGATGATGAGTTTACAGAGGGATTTACCAATTGGTTACAAAATTAATTTAATACAAACTACATAAATAATTAAAAATGAACATTTTAAAACAATCAATTAAGTCGTTGGGCTGCTTGTCTTTCATGCTGTTATTTACTATTTCAATAATGGCTCAAACGCATACTTCGGGACATCTTGTGATGGAAATTATTGAAGCTGAAATGGAAGGTATGGCAAATAATCCGGAAGCTGCAATGGCTATGGATATGCTAAAGGGTAGTACTACAAGCCTTTATTTTACACCTGAAAAGGAAATGACGGTGATGGATATGATGGGAGGTATGATGCTTACGCGAACACTGACTAACTTTAACGATGATAAAGTTATAACCTTTATGGATATGATGGGTCAGCGGTTTAAAGTCGATATGGGATCTTTTTCAGAAATTAGTGAAGAAGAAGATAGTGCTGAGATTATCGTTGATAAAGACAGCAGGAAAGAAATTCTTGGATTTGACTGCTATAAAGTTACTGTAGTTGCTTCAGAAGGTGGCGTTACTATGTCAATGGAAACTTATATTACTGAAGACATTCGAACTAGTTCATCTGTAATACAGGGAATGCAATCGAATGTAATGCCGGGCACAATTATGAAAATGACAATCAATGCTCAAGGTGTAAAAATGGTTACAAAAGCCAAATCCTTTAGTCCGGATTTTGATCAATCTGTTTTTAATTTCGATCAATCAGGTTATCAGGAAATGGACTTAGAAACATTCCAAAGAATGGGAATGGGATTCTAATTTAGAAATAAATAGTTTTTAAACTGTAATTGTATTGCAGAAAAAAAAGCCGCATTGGATTAAAACGATGCGGCTTTTTTTTATCTCCTTACTCCTAAGCTGCAATATTCTATAAAGAAGAAAATAGGGGACTCATTTGCTTATAATGCACCCAATGTAATTTTATATATATAATGTATCAGCTTAAATGACATAATTTAACATAATATAAATTATAGGAAAAAAGTACTAAGCGTAAAATTACACATAGTCTGACATTACGGTATAACCGCTGAGAGCGCTGAGGGCGCAGAGAATTCACAAAGGTTATTTAGAATTCTCAATTATCCTGATACATCCTCACAACATCAACCTTTCCAAAAATACTTCCCACTTCCTACTTCCCACTTAATTGTCAAACCTTCAACTTTTCTCGTCAGTCAACTCCATTTTATTCCGTCTCGTCACCGAGATTGACGAGACGAGACAAGCCATTATCAATTCTCAATTACCTGCCCTGCGATGTGGTGAGCGGTGTCGAACCAAGCGAAGCTTTAGCGCAGTCGAAGGGTCAATTAACTTCCATAATGCCTATCATAATAATCCCGATACTGTCCACTTGTTACTTTGTTAAGCCATTCCTGATTATTAAGATACCATTCTACGGTTTTTCTAAATCCTTCGGATGAATTGGTTCGTGGATGCCAGTTTAATTCATTCTTTATTTTTGTAGCATC
Organism: Saprospiraceae bacterium; assembly: GCA_007134625.1. GTDB lineage: Bacteria > Bacteroidota > Bacteroidia > Chitinophagales > Saprospiraceae > PWJY01. Next base: position 1,827 of record SLKL01000096.1, on the reverse strand, counting down.
TATGGCGTACCTGCGATCGTGACCCGGACGGTCTTTTACAAAACTAATCAACTTTCTTCCATGTCCTTTTTCACGATTTAATAACTCATCTGTTAGGTCACACAAAAGTTCTACAAGTTCGATGTTCTGCAATTCATTATCACCACCTATGTTATAGGTTTCACCGGTTTTTCCTTTATGATAAATTACGTCCATAGCTTCTACATGATCACCTACGTATAGCCAATCCCGCACATTTTTTCCATCACCATAAACCGGTAACTGCTTGTTTTTCAGTAAATTATTTATCATAAGTGGAATTAGTTTTTCCGGAAACTGTAACGGACCGTAATTATTAGAACAATTAGAAATTACCACTGGTAATCCATAAGTATGATAAAATGCTCTAACAAAATGATCTGAGGAGGCTTTACTCGCAGAATACGGAGACCTGGGGTCGTAAGGCGTACTTTCAGTGAATAAACCCGTTTCGCCTAAACTTCCGTAAACTTCATCCGTAGAAATATGGTAAAACATTTTACCCTCATAATTTTCTGACCAAACGATTCTACATTGATTCAAAAGATTTAGGGTTCCAATTACATTGGTAAAGGCAAACTCATTTGGTGAATCTATTGATCGGTCCACATGTGATTCTGCTGCCAGATGAAAAACTCCATCGAACAGATATTTATCAAATAAGGCTTTAAGTATTTCACTATCACAGATATCTCCTTTTACGAATTTATAATTAGGTTTACCTTCAATGGATTTCAAGTTTTCAAGATTGCCTGCATAGGTCAGCTTATCCAGATTGACAATCAAATAGTCATGATATTTTTTTACTAGCAATTCTGTTAGGTGTGAGCCAATAAAACCGGCACCACCTGTTACTAAAATGTGTTTATTATAACTCATTAATTTTATTTTTGAAATATGGTATAGTTTTTAACAATCCCTCTTGTCTGTTTATTTTTGGTGTCCAATTATATAATTTTTTTGCCAGACTTATATCCGGTTGTCTTACTTTTGGATCATCTTTTGGTAATGGATGAAAACTTATTTTGGAACCGGATTCCGGGATTAATTTTAAAATCTCCTCAGCAAATTCCAAAATAGTAATCTCATCAGGATTTCCAATATTGACCGGTTCTGACCGCTCCCCCATCAATACTCTGAATATTCCTTCAATCAAATCATCTACATAGCAAAATGACCTTGTTTGTTTGCCATCTCCAAAGATGGTAAGATCTTCATTCCTCAACGCCTGTCCTATAAAAGCCGGCAAAGCTCTTCCGTCTTTTAATCGCATTCGCGGTCCATAAGTATTAAAAATCCTCACAATTCTTGTCTCCAGTCCATGATATCTGTGATATGCCATAGTTATTGCCTCCTGAAACCGTTTAGCTTCGTCATAAACTCCCCTTGGACCAATTGGATTGACATTTCCCCAGTAATCCTCATTCTGTGGATGCTCAAGTGGATCACCATAGACCTCTGAAGTAGAAGCAATCAATATCCTCGACTTTTTTTCACGTGCCAAACCCAATAAATTATGAGTCCCCAGTGAACCGACTTTTAAGGTTTGAATCGGCATTTGTAGATAATCAATAGGACTAGCCGGTGATGCAAAATGTAGAATATAATCCAGGCTACCCGGAACATGGACAAATTTGCTTACATCATGATGATAGAATGAAAAGTTTTTGAGCTCAAAAAGATGGTTAATATTTTCAAGACTACCGGTAATTAAATTATCCATTCCTATCACCTCATAACCTTCCCGAATAAACCGATCGCATAAATGTGAACCTAAAAAACCCGCAGCTCCGGTAATTAAAACTCTTT
>SLKL01000428.1 GCA_007134625.1 Saprospiraceae bacterium | reverse complement strand
GTGAGCGTGATGCTAGTTTTGTAATTGGGTACGCAGCATCTGAAGTAAAAAGCTTCGCAACAACCTCCGGATTAGTAACAGACATTGAAATTAATATTTCCGATGATGATGTTTATTTATCTTGGATCGGAGGCGCTTTAATTCTCGGACTTGAAGGAGGTGTTGGAGTATTATTTGACGATCCTGAAATATGCTACGAAACATTTGAGGGATGGAAAGTCTATAGAAAATACCTAAACGACCCCGTATTGGATAGACTTAGACCTAATCAAATTCACACGTGGAATGGGCAGTGGTTAACGTATAAACTTGGAAGAGATTTTCGTACTGATTTCAATTTTGATACTTTAAAAAATGAGGGTGTTTTCAAAGTTGATACTGATAAAATTGAAGTAGAAACTATACCCTGGACAAGATTATTTTTTAGTTTGTCAAACCGTTTTCCGAATGAAGAAAAATTAGGTAATGTATTTTCATTGGGGCAAACTAATAAAACTTTTGGGTTCTACCCTTTTTATTTAAAGAGTGCGAGAAAGTTGGTTGAAATCTACCAAAAGCTTTTTTCAGAAGAAAGTTATGCAATCAACAAACAAGAGTTTGAATCACTTTTTGGCAAACACATCAAAAGATCCTGTGAGCTTGGCGCTATAGGTTTACAAGCACTTGAACCAAAGAATCTTAGTAAATATTTTGGCAAGGATAGCAACTTAAAACTAAGAGAGCCGAGATATTCAAGAAAGAAAAATGAAGGTGATGAAGACTATCAAGAACGACTAAAAAAACTAAAAGAAAAAGACAATCAAAATTTAATTACTTTTCAAACCTATAAAACTTGGTTAATAGCTATGATTACAAAAAACAAAGAAGAACTATTGGATTATACATCCGGTATCGCGAAAGCACTTGTTAAATACAGAGAAGGTGCAAGAGGAAATGAACGCAAAAACCTTTTGGAAAAACAACTTTTTGCAACATCTAGAAAGCGTGATTTTTTGAAAGCACTTAATGATATTGTTTCTGACAGTTCTGTAGAAAAAGATATCATTGAGCAAATGAAAGAGCTTAGAAATAGAGCTTTCTTAATGAATGATGAAGACTTTTCTTATCTCTCATTGCTTTTAAAGTTTGATTACGCTTATCAGGAACGAATTTCTAACCAATAAAAATCCATATCATGAGTACTATTTATCTAAGAACATTAAAAAGGGCTGAGCACACAGTTTTTTGTGTACAGGACGGACAGAAAACTTATTACGACCCTCAATTCAAAAGAAGATTACCCTATTCATCAGGTCAACAAGTTAAAAGGTCTATTTTGGATACTTTGAATAGAGCACTTGAAACTGCTGGATCTCCAACAACATTTCTTTGGGATATTACTTCAAAAAATGAGCTCAAAGAGGGAGAAGTTTATGGAACCTGTGATCCATCATACCCTGATCAACTTTTAGGAGGATGGATGAAAGCATCAAAAGCAGTTAAAGGTGAGCAAAATAGAACGATCAAAAGGCGAAGCCCTTTGTCTATCTCAGCCATGAGAGCATTACACCCATTGTTAGCCGGAGTTGATAGGGAGGACATATCATTTGACAGAAGTGACCGCTCCAACAACAACATAATTGTTAGAGATGTGAAGGGAAAAGTAATACCTGATGAAGATGTAATATCATTACTCGAAGGAAAGGATAGAAGCTTAAGAAGAAAATGGATACCAGACAATAGACGTGCAACTGGTTTATTTGTTCAGGATATTGCAATAGACTTACGCAGATTATTTTCTGTTACTTTGAACCCTTTTGAACCCGAAATAACTGAAGCTACAGAAAATAAACTACGTGAAGAAGGCTGGGAAGAAGGAGAAAATGTATTTGGGTTATGCTTGATTGCTCCTAAGAGCCTACGTGATAAGTGGGCGAATGCTTTAGCAACTGCAATTATTGAATGGCAAATCACTTCCAATCAAGCAAGAACTTTTAGTTTGATGGAAACTTTAGCAGTAGCCATAAGTGATAAGCCTAGCAATGTGGCTGCTGCTATTAGAGCAAAGCTCACAGAAGACGAGGATGCTAAGCCGGTTATTGAAGAAAATTTATCAGATACAGATATTTTTGTTACTCTCCCTGCCTCAGGTTTTATGTTGACTTCAACAGAATCTCATGATGCATTGGAGAAAGCTAAGCAAAAATTATTGGATCTAATAAATCCCTCTATTGCTTAATTTCGATTTGAATAATGTTTTCTTGTCGCAATATATATCAAATAAAACCATTACCTTTGTATGTAACATAAACCCCAAAAATTAGGGTTTATCATACAACAAAAGGTAATAGCAGAAGGAAGTTCGATTAGTCAAAACTTAACAGCAGATCAACAGTCCGTGCTAAAAGTACTGGACGAAAACGAAATTGATATATTTTCGATAGAAGAGTTACTGTCTTATGTTGAAATGAATAAAACCGTCATCAAGGAAGTTTTGGAAAATCTTGGCTCAAAACAATTCCTTCACCGCATCGAAAGAGGCAAATATTGCCGCCATAATTTCCGTAACGAATACGTCATCAGCAATTATCTTGTGGAAGACGGTGTAGTAGCCTATTGGACAGCTCTTAATTTGCATGGGCTTACTGAACAATTTCCGAATACTATTTTTGTACAAACCACTAAGCAGAAAAAACACAAAACCATTTTTGGAGTCCGGTACCAGTTTGTTAAAATCCAGCCGGAAAAAATGATGGGAATCATCACACAAGGCTATGGCAATCATCAATTCCGCATGACCGGTGTGGAAAAAACCATTGTGGATTGTTTTCATTTGCCTCAATACAGTGGTGGATTTTCAGAATTGCTTTACGCACTCAACAAAGCAAAAATCAGCAGCATCAAACTGACAGAATCGGCTAAAGCGGTCAACAATATTGCGGTGATTAAAAGATTGGGGTTTTTGATTGAGTTGCTGGAAAAAGAAAATATGGCAACCTTTATTAAATTTGCTCTAAGCAAAGTCAATAAAAAATATAACCTGCTTGCTCCGCAAGATGCTAACGAAGGCCAATTTAATGCCAGATGGCGTTTGCGTATCAATGTGCCGGAAGAAGAGATCCTTTTGATGAGTAAAAAAATAAGTTGATGGTTCTTCAAAAAGAAATTAGAGACATTGCTGAGAAACTTCAACTTCCTGGAAATACTATTGATAAGGATTATGTGTTGGGGCATTTTCTCAATGGTCTCTTTGGCCAGGAATGGGCTCAGGACAACTTACTTTTTAAAGGGGGCACTTGTTTAAAAAAGTGTTACTTTGAAAATTACAGGTTCTCGGAAGATATTGATGCAACAATTGTCAACCCAAAATTTGACCTCAAGCGGAGACACATTCAGCAAGTCTGTGACCAAGTAACAGATATAAGTGGTATTGCTTTTAAAATTCTTTCATTCAAACCGGTTGAATTTAATGATATGCCGATAGGTTGGGATGTAGAGGTATGCTTTTGGGGAGCAAACCACGAGCGCAATAAGCCTCCAGTTTTTGGCAAAGACTGCCATACAAAAATCTGGTGCGAATTTCGATCCTATGAACAGGTATTATTTCAACAAAACAGGAGGAAAATATTTCACTTTTACAGTGATGTAGAATTAATTCAGTCAACCAT
>SLKL01000475.1 GCA_007134625.1 Saprospiraceae bacterium | reverse complement strand
CCTTCGAGTCCGTGTAAAAGGACAAGCACTTCCTCGCTGTTTTGCCGATAGCTGTCCACCCTGAGAAAATCTCCATCGTCAGTATCAATCCGCTCTCTGTGGTTGTATTGAAAAGCTGATTTGCGAAATAGATTGGGTACAATAGTCGCAAGGTGACCATTTCTCAGGAGTAAGGGCGGTTTGTATTTTGGAAGATTTATTGTCATTAATTATGGTTTCTGTTTTTCAGCTGCCCTGTACGCCTTCAATGCCACTAAAAGATTAGATGTGATAAAATCACTTATCAAGAAATGAGCAGCACAATGAATTCATCGATTTTAAGGTTCACGCAAAGGTTCAAAGGCGCAAAGATACGCAAGGACATGTATGCAAATTTAAGAAATCTTATTCCAGTTGTAAATGTTGTTATTTTTCTAAAACCTTTGGAAATCCATGAATACTTAGCGTTCCTTCGCGCCTTAAGCGTCTTGGCGAGAACTATTTATTACACGCAAAATTCTGAAGCCATATAGACATTTATATGGTTTTAACCAACCTCTCTAAGGTCTATAATGTTTTCGTCTATTCATATTTCTTAGGATTTTCATGTGAACCAGGTCAATACTACGCCTGGGTAAAATCAATTTTTATCCAGAGCTTAAAAAAAACTGAATTGAGATAGTTTTTTAAATTTCCCAACCTTCAATAACTGAAGCGATGTAAAGCAACTCAAATAATATGGCCCAGTTTTTGACAAAATGCATGGCTTCAAGCATCATCATCATTCGCTTTTTCTCCTGCCAGAATTTGTGCAGCATAAATGAGGCGAGGATTAAGAATATACACAGGGCTATAATCCCTTGCGTTATCCAAATCCCGCTTATCATAGACAGACCTCCCAGCACCAATAGTATCCCGGACAGATAGACCATTACTTTTGGAGCGATCATACCTCTTTTTTTGGCGTATTCCTTCAGTACCTGTGTATTGTAAAAATGGTTTATCCCATTTAGCAGAAAAAAGATTCCCAACAGAATCAATAGTATTTGTTTGATCATCTTTGACTCATTATTTTGTCAAAGATAGTCCGAATTGGAAAAGTTATAAAACCATCCCTTCTGGATTCCACTCTAAAAATTGTTTCAATTCTACAATCCTTCCATCTCTCGTCAGAATTTCTGACGAGACAGGCTCTTCAGGATTACTGTCTTAAATAAACTCTAAAATGCTGCTACTCTTGGATCGTATTCAACGACGAATAGATATTAATTAAGATTTTTCAAATATTTAATTATTAATTTTTCTCATAGAGAACCCCGAATGGGGTGTTATGATTGTAGAAAAATAATTCAATTCAAAAAATCTAACCCTGAAAGGGTGATATGATTGTTTTTACTCTTAAATCTCAACTAAGATCCTGGTACCCACCCTTACCGCTCTGCCTCCTCAAATCCATCAGGAGCCTGAGAAGTAAAAGACAGTCCAAGCGGACCCGCATCGACATAGATAGTGTCTCCGGCAGCAAACTCACCAGCTAGCAGATGCTTAGCCAACTCGTTGATCAACTCCCTTTGAATGACACGCTTCATAGGTCGCGCTCCGTACTGCGGATCGAATCCCAGTTCAGATAAAACCGTTACCACCTTTTTACTCACCTTAATCTTAATTCCCTGATGCTTCAAGTTTCCACTCAGCTTATCCAGCAACAGGAAGAAAATCTTTTCAATCTCCTTGAGCGTAAGCGGAGTAAACATAATTTGATCGTCTATCCTGTTCAAAAACTCCGGTCTGAGGTGCTGTTTTAGTAAGTCAAAAACTTCCAGTTTGGTAGTTTCTATGATGTCAGTTCTGTGTTTTTCCTCAGCGACAGCCAGGTCTTCAAAATTTTCAAGAATGATATCAGAGCCCAGATTGGACGTCATAATGATGATTGTATTTTTGAAATCTGCGACTCTGCCTTTGTTGTCTGTAAGTCTCCCATCATCGAGAACTTGCAACAGGATATTGAAAGTATCGGGATGCGCTTTTTCGATTTCATCTAAGAGAACTATACTGTATGGCCTTCGTCTTACAGCTTCCGTCAGCTGACCACCTTCATCGTAGCCCACATATCCGGGAGGCGCACCGATCAGACGCGAAACTGCGTGTCGCTCCTGATACTCACTCATATCCAGCCTGATGACCGCTTTTTCATCGTCAAAAAGGACAAAAGCAAGTGACTTCGCCAATTCTGTTTTACCTACACCTGTTGGACCCAAAAAGAGAAATGAACCTATTGGTTTATTGGCATCCTGCAATCCCGCTCTACTGCGCCTCACTGCATCTGAAACCGCTTTTACTGCTTCATCCTGACCTATCAGTCTCTTGCCGATCTCGGTTTCCATTTCGAGCAGTTTTTCCTTTTCACTCTGCAGCATTTTTCTCAATGGAATACCCGTCCAGCGCGAAACCACCTCCGCAATATCGTTCGCAGTAACCTCATCTTTGGTGAATCGCCTGTCCTCGGGCAGTGCATCCAGTTTTTCTTCTGCAACCCTTAGCATAGCCTCTTTTTCCTTGAGTTCACCGTAGCGGATTTTAGCTACCAGTTCGTAATTGCTTTCTCTCTCCGCACGTTGTGCCTGTAGCTCCAGCTCTTCTATATCCTTTCGGATATCCTGTATGCGATCCACTATCTCTTTTTCATTCTGCCAGCCTGCCTTAAGTTCGTCAAGCTTTTCCTTGGCATTGGCAATCTGCTGATTGATGGCCTTGAGTTGCTTTTCGTTTTTCTCCCTTTTGAAGTGCTCCTTTTCGATCTCCAACTGTCGTACTTTTCTGTCCCACTCGTCTATTACCTCAGGTACAGAATCCAGTTCAAGTCTGAGTTTAGCAGCAGCTTCGTCAATTAAATCAATGGCTTTGTCCGGAAGAAAGCGATCACCGATATACCTGCTCGATAATTCCACGGCAGCCACCAATGCTTCGTCCAGAATTTCGATTTTGTGGTAAACTTCGTATCGCTCCTGAAGTCCCCTAAGGATGGAAATAGAATCCTCATTCCCGGGCTCGCCAACCATTACTTTCTGGAAACGGCGTTCAAGGGCTTTGTCGCTCTCAAAATACTTTTGATATTCATCCAAAGTGGTTGCACCAATGGTTCTTAGTTCTCCACGGGCAAGTGCAGGTTTCAGGATATTGGCGGCATCCATTGCACCACCTCCACCACCGGCACCTATCAGTGTGTGTATCTCATCGATAAAAAGAATAATCTCGCCATTGGAAGAAGTCACCTCCTTAACCACAGCTTTTAATCGCTCTTCGAATTCACCTTTGTATTTGGCTCCTGCGATCAAAGCTGCGAGATCAAGTGTGTAAATCTTTTTGTTGGCAAGGTTTTCAGGTATATCTCCTTTAACCATACGCCAGGCAATCCCCTCGACTATGGCAGTTTTACCTACTCCGGGATCACCTATGAGAATGGGGTTGTTCTTTTTTCGCCTGCTCAAAATATGCATCACCCGTCTGATCTCTTCATCCCTACCGATGATGGGATCCAATTTTCCATTTTCCGCTTGTTCATTGAGGTTGATGGCAAACTTTTTCAGGGCATTGTATTGGTTGTCCCCTTGCTGATCGGTGACTTTACTGCCCTTTCTCAATTCCCCAATGGCTGATTTCATTGATTTTT
>SLKL01000110.1 GCA_007134625.1 Saprospiraceae bacterium | reverse complement strand
TGTTGTAAGCCGGGCAGTTGCTCCGCTAAAACAACTCATGGACTGGAGCAAGCATTTATACAGTGAAAATCAGTACCACGGCATCCCAAATGGTTTGATTTGTCTGAAGGGTGGACAGCAGGTAAAAAAGGAATTAAAGCAGATGCCAAAATCTTCCTACACTGAGCAAATTGCTATTCAAAAATGGTTTAAAGACGAATGGTTTGAAGAGAAGTTTGTAGTTTATGTTCAATCCTAAGTTGAACCTTCTTGCATCTTCTCTGCATTTTCAGCAACGTGAAGCGCTTCGATAATTTCACCTATTTTCCCATTGATTACCTGATCGAGATTATATAGGGTCAGATTGATTCTGTGATCAGTTACGCGGTTTTGGGGAAAATTATAGGTGCGGATCTTACTGCTTCGATCACCGCTACCTACCAATGATTTCCTTTGAGCTGCTAACTGTGATTGCTCTTCATTTCTTTTTGCATTCTTTACTTTTTGATACAAACGCTGCAGAGCAATTTCTCGGTTCTTAATCTGCGATCTGCCATCCGTACATTCCACCACAAGGCCTGTGGGTAAGTGCGTAAGACGGACTCCGGACTCAGTTTTATTGACGTGCTGTCCACCTGCTCCACTTGAACGAAAGGTATCTACCTTTAAGTCCTCTTTCCTGATATCAATTTCATCCTCCTCCAATTGTGGCAGTACGGCTACAGTAGCCGCTGAAGTATGCACTCTTCCCTGAGTTTCGGTTTTGGGAACCCTTTGTACACGGTGGCCACCTGATTCAAATTTTAATTTTCCAAAGACCTCTTCTCCTCTGACTTCCACTACAATTTTAGAATAGCCACCCACCGTACCTTCATTCACACTGAGGATATCGTATTTCCAGCCCATTTCATCAAAAAAAGCAGTGTACATTCTAAATAAGTCTCCTGCAAAAATAGATGCTTCGTCACCTCCTGTTCCTGCTCTGATTTCAAATATAGCATCACTCGTATCTTCCGGGTCTTTGGGAATCAGTAATTTTTTAATGTGCTCCGTAAGCTCTTCAATTTCTTCTTTGAGTTCTTCGGCCTCCATTCTGGCCATCTCCTTAATGTCTGCATCTTTTTCATTTAAAAGACTCTGCGCCTGCTGCAGTTGGTCATCCAGAGTCTGATACTTTTCAAATGCCTTCACCACTGCCTCCATATCCTTGTATTCCTTATGGATACGCGAAAAAAGTTTCTGGTCTGAAATCACCTCAGGATCAGACATTCTCTCCTGTAAGACCATGTAGCGGTCCTTAATACTTCTTAACTTATCAATCATTCTGCAAAAATAAGGATATTGTAAACAATTGGACGATTAAGCTTTTCTTAAAAACAAAAGCTATGTCAAAAAAACAAATATTCACAGGCTGAAACATTTTGTAGTGTATTTCCCGTTACACTATAGAGGTATTAAACTCAACACTTAAAAACCTCAACATAAGTTAACTTTACGGTCGATTACAAAGCAATAACATCTTGGATTACAATTTCACAATTCCCGGGTCACTTAGAAACCATTTCAAACTAACTTCCTTGTTGGCTAAATTTGGTTTTTGCCTCATTGTAATCCTTTTTCTTGGTCATGATATTTCCTATGCACATACTGTTAAGGATCCTCATAATGAAAGAGAACATTTTTTTCGTGAAAATAAGGGACAATGGGACGACCACATCTTGTTCAGGGCTGACTTTGGTGCCAATATTCTTTTTATCGAAAAAACAGGCTTAACTTGGTTGCAGCAACATCCCGATGATCTGGCTGAAAGAGCACGTTGTAAATTTGATCCAAAATGTTCATTTTGGGATTTTCCTGTCAGGCATTTTGCATTTAAAAAGACATTTAAAGGCGGAAATCCAAATCCGTCTTTTATCGGAAAAAATGAATCCACAGAATACTTTAATTACTTTCGCGGTAATGATCCTGAAAATTGGGCATCAGATGTGAGAGAGTATCAAAAAGTGGTTCTTAAAAATGTCTATGAGGGTATAGACTACCAGATATATGTTAAAAACGGAGTGCTGAAGTACGACTTCATTGTCGCCCCGGGTATTGACCCGTCAATTATTCAGTTGGAGTATGATGGCTTACTGGAAATTGAAGAAGTTTACGAGAATTTAAAATTAATTACCGGCGTCAACGATATTTTTGAGCAGCAACCCTACAGTTTTCAAACCATAGGCAAAGAAGAGGTTTATGTTCCTTCCCGTTTTAATCTGAGGGATTCGATAGTCAGTTTTGAATTTCCATCCGGTTATGATTTTGACCTACCTCTAATTATTGACCCTGTCCTGATTTTTTCCAGTTACAGTGGGGCTTTAAGTGACAATTGGGGCACTACAGCAACTCCGGGATTAAATGGTGAGTTATTTGCCGGGGGTATTGCATTTGAGCCCGGTTATCCGGTCACAACAGGTGCTTTTCAATCCAGTATTCAAGCAGAGTCTTTTCTGAATTTTGTGCATGTAGATATGGCAATAACCCAATTCAGTGCAGATGGAACAGAAAGGGTGTATTCTACTTATATTGGAGGGGACAGAACTGAAATACCGGTAAGTCTTATAGTAAATTCAAGGGGTGAGTTGGTCATTTATGGAATATCAACATCGTCAAACTACCCAACAACACTGACTGCCTTTCAGGATTCTTATCGGGGAGGTGAGTCACTACCGAGAGGCAATACCAATGAAATCAGTATAAATGGATCAGATCTGGTTGTCACGGTTTTAAACCCTACAGGTTCTGCTCTTGTGGGATCAACTTATGTTTCAGGTTCTGATAACGATGGAATAAATGCACTTGACTTCCAACTAGCTCGTAACTATGGGGATCAATTCAGGGGCGAAGTAATTGTAGATCAAAATGACAATATATATGTCGCAACCATGACTTCTTCCAGCGATTTTCCGACCACGGCAAACGCATATCAACCAAACTTTGGAGGTGGAGCATTCGATGGAGTAATATTTAGCCTTAACAGGAACTGTTCCGTATTGCGCTTTTCAAGCTACCTTGGGGGTAGTAATTCTGATGTTACTTACTCCATTAAGCTGGATAGTGAAAACAACCTAATCGTTGGAGGTGGCACAAGAAGTAGGAACTTTCCAACAACTGACGGAGCACTACATACCAATTATCAAGGAGGTGTAACAGATGGCTTTATTTCAAAATTGAATTCCAATGCGAGTGAGTTGATTTCATCTACCTTTTATGGTACAAATGATTACGATCAGGTTTACTTTGTAGAGGTAGACCTCATGGACAGAATTTATATTTTTGGTCAAACCCGGGGTCGACTGTCTCCAACTGAGGGTGTTTATTTTAATCAGGGGGGAAGACAGTTTATCAGCAGGTTATCCAATGATTTATCAGAGCTGGAATTTCAGACCATTTTTGGATCAGGCAGGGGCGATATAGATATTTCTCCAACAGCATTAATGGTTGACAATTGTAATCGAATTTACATATCGGGTTGGGGAGGTAGAGTAAATCGCGAATTTGTCCCAAATAGTTCCACTGTAGGACTTCCAGTAAGTCCTGATGCGTTCCAACAAACTACGGATGGTAATGATTTTTACTTCTTTGTATTGGAGGAAGATGCCACTGACCTGATTTATGCAACTTATTTTGGTGG
>SLKL01000302.1 GCA_007134625.1 Saprospiraceae bacterium | reverse complement strand
TATATTTACTACAATAACTTTTCTCAGTTTTATTCTATTGGAAAATACGGTTTAAAACCAAATGACTTTTTAGTAGAAATTTCTAAAAAATTTGGATGGCTAGATGTACCGTTTATTTATACCTCCGGTGATAATACCCTATTTTGGACTAAAAAAGGATTAAGCATAATTCGGAAAACAGAAAACAAAGTATGCAATGCACTGACTGAATATTATCCAGGAAATGTATCTACAAGGGGATTAAGATTCATTGGGGAGGACAAACTATCTGTAAGTTCTTATTCAGGCTATTTTGAGATTGATTTTAATCTGAAGGATTGTTTTATTCATGAAAATAAAATTAGTTATTCCTGTCCACCTTCTTTTGTACACCAAACTTTAAAAACTAACAATAGTAATGAAATAATTAAATTCTCTGACCAGATATCAATAATTGATTTATCCTCAGGGAATTGCAGAGAAATTGACACGCGATTAATGGGAATAGACCATATATGGGATATGCTCCATATTATAGATGAAAAGTACCTTTTGGGAACACCAAATGGGCTTTACACTGTCGACATCAGTAAGAAAGAAGTGCATAAATTAAAACCAAACACTCAAAATATACCCGATACCAATTTATTGGACATTGAAAAATTAGAGTTTTTTAGATTGAGGTATTCCCATGACTCTACCAGCATATTTGCAGCCTCATCAATGGGACTTTTAATTTTTCAACAACCAAATGATAACTATCAAAACTGGATTATTTCGGAGTGGATTCAACCTCAGCTTGTTATAAGAGATGTGTTAGAATTACAAGAAACAAATCAACTATTGATCGCTTCTCAAAACAACGGTATGCTGTGGATAGATGGGAATAATGATAGAACTGTGTTGGGGAGCTATAATTCTTCAAATGCATTGCAAAATAATTTTTCCCACAATATACTTCGTGATAACTCAGGTAGGATTTGGCTTTCCACAAACTATGGCTTGTATTTGATTAATCTTGAAAAAAATATCTGGCGTTTCATGGGACAATTCACCGGTTTCCCTGAAAATGAATTCAATTACCTCGCTGCAGCTCAATCAATAGAAGGATTAATGGCATTTGGTGGGGTTAATGGTGTTGCTATTTTTGACCCGAACAGATTCAATATCAAGTGTTCAGAGAATGACTTATTTGTATCCTCAATTTTTGATGCTAAAGACATATACGGATCAGTCAACAACAAATCCAAGTCCGAAGATCATTTAATTTATACAGTTCGGAGAAAGACCCAAACTTTAAAATTTCATTTTGCCGGTGCCGAGCTGGATAGGTTTTACAGTTTTTTCATCCGCCCTTCAGGTACTCGGGATTGGCAACGATTGACTAATCAAAAAACACTGGCTGTTAATGAATTAAGCCCCGGAAAGAATCAATATGATTTACTAGGTGTGTTGGCAAATGGCAAGGTGGTGGTTTCAAATCAAGAATTAATAATTGAAATAAAATCAGGCCAAAGGTCTTTTATTGGGTGGCTGTCAGTCATTCTTTTATTTTTAATTGTGGGCTTTTACTTCAGGAAAAAAAGAAGCACAATAAGCTCTAAATCAGATTCTAACCAAGTTCCCATTCCCGATACTAATAAAAAGGACAATCAAGGCTTTCAACCACTAAAAAGTCCTGAAATTACATTTTTTGAAGATTACAAGGACGTCAATGAGGTAAGGTTATTGAATCAATATGTTTCATCTTTTCAAGAGAAGGAAAAGTTACCAAAAGAAATTTTTGAAGAAGACCTCGACTTTATTGTTCTTTTAAAGAAAAACACAATAGACTCATTAACTGATGAAGACTTTTCTGCAAAAAAACTGGCTACGATGCAAACGATTAGCTACAGACAATTACACAGACAAGTCAAGGAAAAAACCGGCTTATCTCCTAACAAATTCATTTCATTAGTAAAAGTGATCGAGGGCAGACGACTACTGACAATTGATAAAAATATAAACATCAAGGAAGTTACCTTTAAACTAGGCTACACCAAAGCCTCCCATTTTTCAAAACTATTTAAAGATGTTTATGGTTTAAGCCCAAAGAAATATCAAATGAAGATTTCGGAAATGATTGATACCATTGAGGCTAAAATAAGTTAGCAACTGAAAGTAGGTCTAATAATAGCAATAACTGATGAGTCCACTTCAATCTGAATTTGATTCTTAGCTATTAAAAGTTACTTTTCCCATTTTACATTAACTTGCAGCTTTTTTTAGTAAATAAAATGGATTCAATAGACGACATCAGGATTGACTTTAGTAGCGATCAGCTTTTTTTATTGAACATGTGTCTGATGTTTATCATGTTCTCCATTTCACTAAACCTAAAAACAGAGGACTTTCTGCGACTCGTCAGACAACCCAAATCATCTGTAGTTGGTCTGATTTCGCAGTTAATCCTGTTACCGGTATTTACACTCATCCTTATACAGCTTTGGGGACTTCCTGCAAGTGTGGCATTGGGGCTTATTTTGGTTGCTTGTTGTCCGGGAGGAAATATTTCCAACTTTTCAGTGCATTTGGCAGGTGGCAATACAGCCCTTTCCATTACCCTCACCTCAATTGTCACCTTATTTGCAGTAGTCATCACTCCTGTGACCTTTAGTTTCTGGGCAGGGCTTTTACCTTCCACAAGCGCATTGCTTCAGGAAATCTCAGTGAATTATGGTGAGCTGTTGATGAGTATTTTTTACCTTGTATTATTGCCACTCACAGCGGGAATTACAGTCAACACCAAATTCCCGGAAATGGCCAAAAAGATTAGTAAACCCATTCAAAAGATCGCACTTATTATATTTATCCTACTCATTTTATTTGCAGTTTGGGGGAATAGAGAAGAACTCGCTTTTTACCTTCAATTGGTATTTTTCCTTGTTCTTGTACACAATGGAGGGGCATTGATTATGGGTTATTATTTTGCTAAAGCTAATCGATTGTCCGAGGCAGATGCCAAAGCCATCTCTTTTGAGACCGGAATTCAAAATGCCGGATTGGGCTTGGTATTGGTCTTCAATTTTTTTGATGGACTCGGGGGAATGATGCTGGTCATGGCATGGTGGGGTATCTGGGATATGGTCTCTGCGCTTGGATTGGCAATATTCTGGAAGTATAGGTTGAAAAGGCAACAAAGCTGAGTTTTGTTATTCTAAATCAGTTTATTATGAAGTTGGAATAAATTCTATCCGCGTTTTTCCTTTATAAAAACAATTGCCAAGCGTCAGAAGGAAGAAAAGTAAAAAAGCAAACGCTGATACTATGAACACTGGGGAAAAGACAGTAAGGTTTACAGATATTTAATTAATGAAAATCTGTTACGTGGCTCCTCATATTCCACCACGGTATGCAGGTGGTGGAAAACGGCTTTTGAATCAAGCGATATATTTAAGTAAAAAGGGATTTCAAACAACCATTATTACAAATACAACAGAAAACAGTACAAAACTTGAAAACCTTGATATAAAGATCATTGAATTACCAACATGGTATCAGAATAAAAATGAACTTACTAAACTATTATTTTTTATTCTTGTATTTATATACCAACCTGTAATAATTTTTAAGTTATTCAGGATGTTAAAAAAATCTGCTATTGATGTTGTACACCTTATCAACAGCAGATCAAGATTA
>SLKL01000042.1 GCA_007134625.1 Saprospiraceae bacterium | reverse complement strand
GCAGATGGGTGCAGTGGGTCCCAAAGAAGCCTGCGCTATGAAATTAGAAATGATAGAGGATGTTGATTCTTTGTAGTTCAAACAATTAAAATCTAATACTTCATCATATAATTTAGCTTACATAATATTTTTTTCAAAAAATATTCATTTTTAGAGGTAGTTTAAAGCCAGTAATAAATACATTTTCTAATTGTCAGACGTTTCTATTTAGTTGATTAATAGAAGTTTATTTAACAGGGTGTTAAAACATTTTTTTTGGAGGTGAGACATACTGAATTTTGTTATGTCAAGTAAGCTAAAATATTTTGTTTTAAATACATATCTTTGTGCCGTTTTTCTAAAACACATTCAAAACATACATTTTTAAAATGCAAGGTAAAGGAATTATTAAGTTTTTTCTGGTAGTAATGATCGTGGTTACGCTCATTCAATACATGTTTGTAATCCCAACTACTCAGGTTGAGCGCGAGGCAGACAGATTTGCAGAGGCAGCTACTGCCGGAATTGAAGACATTGACGAGAGAAATGAACAAATGAGAAGTGTTCGGGTGGCTTTTCTTGATTCTATGTCTAGTGAGGAGATTTTCAGAATCCCATTAGTAAAGGGATATACCTATGAAGAGTTAAAAGCGAGACAACTGGCACTTGGACTTGACCTTAGGGGAGGTATGAGTGTTGTTCTTCAGATTGATTTGGAGGAGTTCCTTCTTAGTTTATCAAACAATAGCAGAGATCCTGTTTTCAGGGAGTCGCTTGCGGCCGCCCGCGAGAATTTTACCGGTGCTCAAACCGATTTTATTTCTCTGTTTTATGATGAATGGAGAGACAGAAGGGTAGAGGGTCAAACACTTGTTTCCATATTCTCCAGAAATCCTTCTCTTAGAGATGAGATTACTTTTGAGACTACTGACGGTGAAATGCTCAGACTTATCAGACAGAATGCTGATGAAACGGTCAGGCTTACTTTTAACAGAATGAGAGACCGTATCGATAAGTTTGGTGTTACACAACCGAATGTTTCTCTTGATGCATCAAGAGATATCATTATTGTAGAGTTACCCGGGGTTGATAATCCTGAGCGTGCCAGGAGATTTCTTCAAGCCAGTGCACAATTGGAATTTTGGGATGTTTATAGAGCTTCTGATGAGGGTATTCTTGACGCTTTCCTTCAGGCTGATGAGCGACTTAAGGCAGTAGCCGGTGGGGCAGATGTAGAAAGTACTGAACAGGAATTCAGAGTAGACACTACAATGTCCTTCACCTTTGATGAAAATAATGAAATATTAGATACTATAATTACCATTGATACTCTGCTTGTAGAGTCTGAGATGGATATGGCAGCCGGTGAACGAGGGCCATTATTATCATTATTAGAGTTGAATTCTACAAGTGGAGGACAGTTGTTGTTCCCTCTTGCGGTTATGGGTGTAGCCGACAGAAGCCATAAGGACAGAATCATGGAGATGCTGACAAGACCTGATATTCAGGCCTTGTTCCCAAGAGATCTTGCATTTAGATGGAGTGCCAATCCTACCAGAGACATTCAGACAGGACAGAGGACCAGACAATATCAATTGTATGCTATACAAAAAAGAAGGGGTGCACAGACTGCTCCCATTGAAGGTGATCGCGTTATCAGAGCATCGAGTACCATTGATCCTGTAACCAGTCAGGTAGTTGTTAATCTTTCCCTTGATGCACAAGGTGCAAGAGTATGGGAGGAGATGACAACAAGAGCAGCTCAGGATAATAATAGAGAAATTGCTATTGTATTGGATGACGAGGTAGTATCCGCTCCAAGAGTTAATGAACCAATTCCATCAGGTGATTCCCGGATCAGTGGTGATTTCAGTGTTCAAGATGGACAGGATCTTGCCAATATTCTAGAGATTGGTAAGTTGCCTGCAAGGATTATAATTATTCAGGAAGCTATAGTTGGACCTTCCTTAGGACAGGAAAACATTAACCGATCTATTACGGCTCTTATCTCAGGTTTCTTGCTGGTATTGGTGTTTATGGTGTTGTACTACAGCACCGGTGGTTTGGTTGCCATCATCGCACTTTTTGCTAACCTGTTTTTTATCTTTGGAGCCTTGTCATCCTTTGGTACAGTGCTTACTTTACCCGGTATTGCCGGTATTGTACTGACCATTGGTATGGCCGTGGATGCCAATGTGATCATATTTGAGCGGATACGGGAGGAGGTCCGGGAAGGCAAGTCCATGCTGATGTCCATTAGCGATGGATTTAAGAATTCCTATTCTGCCATTATTGACGCCAACGTGACTACCATTCTGACAGCCATAGTTCTTGCTTACTTCGGTATGGGACCAATCAAAGGTTTTGCTGTGGTGTTAATCATCGGTGTTTTATGTTCTCTGTTCACTGCCGTTTTATTAGGTAGAATGCTTATTGAGTGGTGGACTATTTCGAAAGGAAAAAGTATTACTTTCTTTACTCCGGCAACAAAGAATATGTTTGCCAATCCAAAAGTCAATTGGTTGGGTAAGAGAAAATTAGCTTATATTATTTCATCTACTATTATTGTTTTAGGTATTGTTTCTTTTGCTACAAGAGGGTTTGAGCTCGGGGTTGATTTTAGGGGTGGATACTCTTACAATGTTCAATTTGCTGATGGAGTAGAAGTTGACGCTAATGATTTGAGGGAAGTAATGTCAAGTATTTTTGACGATGAGCCGGTAGTGAAAGCTGTCGATACCAGAAATACCTTTAATATCACTACTTCACATCTCATAGATGATACTAGTGAGGATGCTGCTGACAGAGTAGCTGCATTGCTGCATGAAGGGGTCAATCAAATTGTTGGAGGTGGTCTTTCATTAGAGCGATTCCTGAGTACAGACTCCAGGGATACTCATATTATTAGCTCAGCTAAGGTAGGGCCGACCATTGCAGATGATATCAGACGAAGTTCAGTTTATGCGACCATATTCGCTTTATTGCTGATATTCCTGTATATCTTTATTAGGTTTAACAAGTGGCAATACAGTATGGGTGCGGTTGCTGCTCTTTTCCACGATACTTTAATACTGCTTTCGGTATTCTCAATTCTTCATGGAATTGTGCCGTGGGCAATGGAAATTGATCAGGCCTTTATCGCAGCCTTGTTGACAGTAATTGGTTACTCGATTAACGATACCGTGGTAGTGTTTGACAGAATCAGGGAATTTTTAAATACCTATGTGAATAAAGATAAGACTGAAGTAATTAATATGGCTGTTAACAGTACCATAAGTAGAACAGTAATTACCTCGGTGACGACCTTCTTTGTGGTATTTGTATTGTTTATATTCGGAGGAGGAAGTATAAAAGGTTTTGCCTTTGCCCTGCTGATAGGTATAGTCGTGGGTACTTACAGTTCTGTATTCGTGGCGACACCGGTTGTCCATGACCTTACAGGCGAGATGAAACCAAGAGAAGTTAAGAAAAAATCAACCTTAGCAAGAGCTAAAGTATAATTTTAATAATTTCTGATAAAAGTTAAAAGGGAGACTGATGAGTCTCCCTTTTTTTATGCGATTCTACCTACAATTTTATGGACTGCTGATAACCATAAAAACTAATTATCTAATCTTGCCGTTACTCATATGGTAATACAGATTATGAAAAACCTTACTTTTCTTTTTATCATTTTTTTT
>SLKL01000332.1 GCA_007134625.1 Saprospiraceae bacterium | reverse complement strand
TTTGAAGTGGATCGCACGCTTGGGTTCCGGCTTGGACATTATAGATTTAGATGTGGCAAAAAAGCGTGGTATAGAAGTCCTCAATAGCCCGGAGGGCAATGCCAATGCTGTAGCGGAACACGTTTTGGGCATGCTGCTAAATCTTCTCAGAAATATTTCCAAGGCAGATCGTGAAGTACGGTCAGGGATATGGGTGAGGGAGGCCAATAGGGGAAGAGAGTTGTCTGCCATGACAATTGGAATAATCGGGTTTGGAAATACCGGATCAGCCTTCGCGGAAATTTTGTCCGGTTTTGGATGCAGGGTGCTTGCATATGATAAATATAAGCAGCAGTATGCTTCTGACTTTCGTTTAGTAAAAGAGTGTAATGCTATGAAAGAGGTGTTAAAAGGAAGTGATGTCATTAGTTTACACCTCCCTTTGACTTCAGAAACATATGAGTTGGTGAATGCTGATTTTTTATCTCTGTGTAAAAAAGGTAGTATTATTATCAATTCATCAAGGGGTAAAATGCTGGCAATCAGGGATTTGCTAAAAAGTATTCAACTAGAAAAAATAAAAGGAGCTTGTTTGGATGTGCTCCCGAATGAAAAAATAAATGCTCTTTCAAAAGAGGAGGAGAAAGATTTCGAAGAATTGAAGAAAAATCAGCGCGTTTTATTGAGTCCACACATAGCAGGATGGACTGTTGAGTCAAAAATTAAAATTTCAGAAATTCTTCTCGAAAAGATAAATTCTATAAGTGAAAAATAAATTATTGTATGATGTGTGTGGTTAATTTTGTTAATCATTAGTTAATTCAACCGATTTCGGTAGAATGTTAAAAGTGTTAATATTGTCTGAATTTTTTGTATCTAATTAATAATTAGTTAAAATTGCCCTCTATTTTAAAATGTGTAAGGTTTAACCAAATAGCTTTATGAATAAAATTTACTTGTTTTTTGTACTTTTTTTGGGTTTTTCTATTGTAGCTTTAGATGCTCAAACCACTCTTGAAGGAACTGTTACTGATATGGATTCCGGAGAACCGATATTATTCGGTACAGTCGCTCTTTATCGGGGTGATAATTTGGTGACAGGTACCAATACTGATTTTGACGGGAATTACAGTTTTAACAATATTGACCCGGGTACTTATGATATCCAGGTGAGTTCTGTTGGTTATCAGACTCAAAGACAGGTTGGTGTGGTAGTTCTTGCCGGTCGGGCAAATCGACTCAACATCGAACTTTCGAGTGGTGTGGTAATGGATGAGATTGAAGTAGTTGATTTTGTTGTTCCATTGATTGAGCAGGATAATACTACTTCAGGTTCTACAATTACCGGTGAACAAATCAGAAGTCTTCCAATTAGAGATGTTTCTGCTGTTGCTGCGACCACTGCGGGTCTGGCAAGAAGAGATGATAGTGATGCCATCAATATTCGTGGATCCAGATCAGATGCAACTGACTATTATATTGATGGTATGCGTGTGAGTGGACGTCTGATTCCAACATCGGAGATTGACCAGATGCAGGTTTTGACAGGTGGTATTCCTGCAAGTTTTGGAGATGTCGTTGGTGGAGTTATTTCACTAACAACTCGTGGACCATCATCAAAATTTTCCGGTGGAATTGAAGCGGAGACATCTCAGTTTCTCGATCCCTATGGTTATAATTTAATCAGCGGTAATTTTTCAGGACCACTAGTAAGAAACCCAAGGGATACAACCCAAACCTTAATTGGTTTTAGATTTTCAGGTCAGTTAAATGTGCAGGCGGAAGATCGACCAAGCTTTACCGGTGTTTATCAGGCTACTCCGGAGGCAGTAAGATTTATGGAAGAAAATCCGGTGAGATACTTTGGTAGTACACCACTTCCAGAGGTAGAGTTTGCAAGGTTCAAAGATGCTGATGGGCAAGGGGAAATAGAATTCAGAGATATCAGAAGAAATCAAGGGCGTAGAGATATCGATCTTACCGGTAGAATTGATGCGAGATTGAGCGATAATGTTGATATATCACTAACAGGTACTTACAGCGATAGGAAAAATCAATTCACTCCCGGTGGTTGGTCGATGTTCAATTATAACAGAAATCCATATCAATATACTGATGTAATGCGTGGTACTTTCAGATTGCGCCACAGACTTGGTGTTCAGACCAGAGGTATCGATCCGGACAGTGAACAATTGAGAAATCAGGTCATCAGAAATGCTGTCTATACCCTACAGTTCGGTTATCAGAGAAGGACATCTCTGCTTGAGGATCCTGTTCATGGTGATAATTTTTGGAGATATGGTTATGTTGGTGAATTTGATATAGATTGGATAAGAGCTGTAAGTGTTACTGATCCTGCGGATTCTACAGGATTTGATCCTGGTAATGGTGAATTCATTGCCCATACAGGATATACCAGACGTTTGAACCTCGCAAGAGGTAATGACGGGGAGATTATTGGAGATGGTTATTTTGCTGATATGGATATCAATCCTATAATGAATAATTACAATAAGGGCTTATTGGATTTTTTCAATCCTACACAGATTACTGACTTTTGGGCTTATAATGGGGCAAGAGCAAGTATTTTTGATAATTCTTATGGTTTATTCGCAAATGTTGGTACAGTTTACAATACCTATCAGAAAACAGAAGGCGAAAGATTTACTTTCGATGCCAGAATGTCATTTGAGTTCTTGCCAGGTGGGTCAACCCGCGGAAGACACAATATTGAGTTAGGTCTCTATTATGAAGAACGTGTAAGTAGAAATTGGACAATAGCTCCAACCCGCCTTTGGGAGATTGGAAGAGCAAGAGCCAATAACCATATAATTGATGTAAATAGAGATGTGATTATTGATACATTTACCATTCCGGAATTGTATGGAGATTTTGTATTTAATGAATATGAGAATTTAATAATCGAGGATGCACGTGGTCAGTTTTACCGATCAATCAGAGAACTCAATGGTACTTCTATAAAAGAATATATTAATGTTGATGGATTTCATCCTGATGATTTGAGTCTTGAGATGTTTGAACCATTTGAATTGACTGATCCCAACTTAATATCTTTTAGTGGATTCGCATTTAATGGTGACAGACTAAGTAGTGGAGTATCCTTTGAGGATTTTTGGGCAGAAGGTCCTGATGGCAGGAGAGAATTTAATGTAGCACCTTTCCGTCCTAACTATTTTGCATTCTATATTCAGGATAGGTTTACTTATAGAGATATTATCTTCCGTCTTGGTTTGAGAATGGACAGATACGACGCCAATACAAAAGTTATGAGAGATCCACTATCCTTGTATCCAATTTTAACAGCTGATGATTTCTATAATATCAATGATCAGTTGGAGCGTCCGGGGGCTGTCGGTGATGACTACAGTGTATATGTAGATGGTCCGGAGAGTACAGGAGTGGTAGGATTCAGACGAGGTGATCAATGGTATGACAGAGAAGGTGATCCCGTTAATGATGCTAATCTGATTTTTGGTGGTGGACTTATTAATCCTGCGCTCGCAGTGAATAGACAGAATGAAGGAATCAAAACAAGTAATTTTGATGTTAACAGTTCTTTTGAAGATTACAAACCACAAGTGAATTGGATGCCAAGACTTGCCTTTTCTTTTCCTATTTCTGAGGATGCAAATTTCTTTGCACACTACGATATTCTTGTGCAAAG
>SLKL01000351.1 GCA_007134625.1 Saprospiraceae bacterium | reverse complement strand
GCTTTTTCACTCAGATCTAAAAGCCTTTGTTCGCTCGCCTCAAAACCATGGTTTCCGGGTTCGACCTGATTCCAATTGGTCAGAGTCTTCAGTTCTTCTCTTATTTTATCTTTTTCTTGCATTTTCTATAACTGTTTTTTCAATTTTTCTGCCACTTTCCCTGTAGCATAGTGAAAGCTCGTTTTCAGTGTACTTTTACTTTTACCGGTAACCTTCGCCATTTGCTCATAATTCATCTCTTCAAAATACCTGAGAATAAATACCACTCTTTGAGTATCAGGCAGTTCGCTGACCGCTTTGTGAAGCCGAATCAACCACTCATCCCCATTAAAAAAGGGATCTTCTCTAAGTGAATCTTCTAAGCCCTCTGCGTCGTGAATATTCAGACGCTTAACTTTCCTTTTGTGGTCAATGGTTTTATTGCGGGCAATGGTCCAAACCCATGTTTTTAATGAAGACTGACCTTTGAAACTTTTGGCTTTTTCCATTAATTTTATCAATGTCTCCTGAAAAACCTCATCAGCATCAGCCTGCTGTAAACCATACGTCCTGATAAATCCATGCAAATCCTTACCGTAAACCTTGACAAAGAGCCTAAGCCCCTGATCTAAAGTTCCCTTCTTTTTGAGAAGGTTTATGATGTCACTATCAGATACCTTTGTCATTTGCATTCACACAGTTTGACGTATTGGGAATGAAAAGGTTAAAAATACCTGAGTATGATTTTATTAACCAGCATTAAATATTCTTAAACATAAAAATTTGAGTGGACTCAAATTTTATAGGGCCCGTCTCTTTCAGTATCAATTTCGCCCCCTGAGTATCCACATTCACCCATACGAGGCGAATTTACTACCGGCATTTCTGCATAATCTTCAAAATCATCGCAGATTTCCGAATGCTTTGCTGAACATTTTTCGCAAAAGAATGCATAGTCATCCCACAAGCAAACCGAGCAGATATTAATTGCCGGTTTCCTTCTACATGTTACACACATTAATTTCAAAGGCTCATTTCTGGACAAAAGTATAATATCCTCAGATAGGTTTAGAGAATAATGTTTTCTGGCGCGAAGAAATACACGCGTTGTGGTGCCATAATCATAATCGTGAAAAATCTTGACCCTCGGTTGAAATACATCCTCAACTCTTTCCTTGGTGCTTATCCTGTAATTTTTGTGTCCGAAGTTGCTAAGATGTCCACAACAATCGAGCCATATTTTACGTAAATACCTGTCAATACTTTTCATAGTGAGGTTTCCTCTTACGAGCAAATGAAGAAACATTTCAGCTGCTTCCACTTCTATATGACAAAACTTTTTCTGTGTATCACCAGCATCTTCTTTTTCCATTTTAGTAAGGTGTGTGCCAAGGTGCTTACCAATTTCTTTCTGAGGAAATTTACTTTCACAAAACAAGCATTTTCCTTCTGATTTAAATTCTTCTTCCATAATTTTTTTCTATTTATGAGTCCGCTCTGAAAATGACAATTACCCTGCTATATTAAGGTATTGCTGAATATTTTTCTTAACTTTCATCAATTTTTCTACAACACCTATCTTTTTCCGGGAATTAAAGTTCTCTGTGCAGGAATTGAATCATCCATACACTTGTCGGTATAGAGATATTTCCACCCCAATCCTTCTCAAAGCTCCCGAAATTTCATATATTTATGGAAAAAAGATAGTGCACTTACTAAAACTGATTTTTGTTTTTTTACCTATTGTATCCATAGGCCTTGGCATGAATGCTCAAGATACTTCTTCGGTGCGTCTGGGAATACCGGAATGGGTGGATACTGAGGAGATAGATGAGGAATATTCCCTTCACTCCTATGATTTGAATGTATTTGTGGAATATCATCCGGTAAGTTTTAACAGTTACAGGAATCAATTGCAGGAGTTCAATATTGATATGCTGAATTCAGCCGGGTTTTTCTTCGGAATCAATTTCAATTATCACTACCGGAACCATATAATCGGTATCGACCTGGGTTTTGCTAAGGAAACCGATGATTACCGGGACAGTCTGCATCTCGGACTAAATGGCCTGATGACCGGACTGACCTATGGCTACACTATTATTAATCGGGAGAAATGGGAATTTAGTCCAATGGTATCGGCGAGGTGGTTTCGCTACCGACTGATGAACAGCAATATCGATTACGACCTGGACCTCATCACACATCTGGAGGACCGTGATCTCGATTTACGGTTTAATCAAGCGGTAGGTTCTCTGGGCGGGAAAATCAATTTCAAGCTGCCGCATTACCAGGACGGAATACATCATGTAAACCTTACAGTTTATGGCGGTTATCAGTTTAAACTGCACCAAAAAACACTATTATTCTCGCGCAGAAACAGACTCGATGCAGGTGGAGCTACAGTTAAATATGATGGGTGGTTTATTGGGATGGGATTTGGGTATAGGTTTTAGGGGGAAGAGAGATTTTCAATAGCAGATCCACTTTTTTAAAGGCTTTACTTTTCCAATTTATCAACCTCTATTTTTCCGTTAGAAATTCTTAATCTCAACTTCTTTTCTTCCATTCTGTCTTTTTTATAAAATCCATCATAAAGAAAAACTTTATTGGGGTAGTGCAATGCAATAGAGGAGTCCATCGTAAATAAATCAATGGTCACCCAATCAGCTAAAATCATTCCCTTATTATCTTTAAAAGCAATTTGATTCCGCCGAAACAATTCTGGTAAATTTTCTTTATCAAAATTTTTATCAGATTGGCAACTAATAATTCCCTCGAGGTACAATTTATCGTCTAATATTCTCCAAATTGCTCGGTATCCTCTCCAACAGGAAGAACTTGGAGCGGTTTGTCTCGTATATCCAAAGGGTCTTTCAGTCAAATTTAAGCTGGCAAGAAGGAAGGACTTGAGATAGATAGTGTCATTGTTAACAATCAACCAATCAGGTTCTTGTTCAGTCGCGAAAGAACAAACTGAAAAAATTAAAAATGTCAATATGCTTACTATTTCTTTCACTTTGATAATTTTTTCTGCACAGACAACCATTATTTAGCAAAAGTTACAGATTTGCCGGCTGCTCATTTATCTATTGAGATGAAATCTGGAATAGAACTCAGCAAACTACCTTAAAACTCTATCTACTTTAGAGTACGAGATTGGTTATGTCATATCATGCTCTTTATCTTGTCGTCAGTTGTATTGTTAAGTCCAATGCATTAGCGACTAATAAAAGATTAGATATTCTTACGTCTTCACCATTTTCAATCCGCGAAATATATGGTCTTTTCTTTCCAACTACTTCTGCGAGTTTTGCTTGACTCATCTTAAGTTCTTTTCTTCGATTTCTGATTATTTCACCTAAATAGTAAGAATAAGCATTGTCACGAAATTTCTCTCGACTTTCAGACCCTTTCTTTCCATATCGCTCGTCTAATAAGTCTTTTGCTTTATATGTTTTCATAATTCTTTGTTTTTTAGATAGTCTTCCAGAATTCTTTCCGCTTCTTTTATGGCTTTCAAATAATCTTTGTTTGATTTTTTAATAAAACCGTTCAAGCAGACAGCTTTTGTGCATTCCGAAAAGTTTAAATGGTCAATTGCAAAAATTAAAACTCGATATTCATTTCCTGCTTTTATCCGTAATTCATAAAATTTAGAGTTCTGTATTTTTTTCACAAAATTCGAATG
>SLKL01000399.1 GCA_007134625.1 Saprospiraceae bacterium | reverse complement strand
TGGCGGAAAATGAGATTTGAAAATCTTTAAAAAATAACTCCTCAGATGGATTATATAGAAATCAACGGCTTTAAATCAATTAAGAGTGCAAGAATTGACCTTGCACCAATAAATATATTAATAGGTGCAAACGGAAGTGGAAAAAGTAATTTTATATCATTCTTTACCTTTTTAAACAGATTATACAATCGAAAGCTAAACGAATATATAGCACTGCAAGGAGGAGACAACAAGTTTTTACATAAGGGAAAGAAAAACACTGACACCATTGCATTCCAGATGGAATTTGACAATGGTCAAAATGGCTACGCTGCTAAATTAAAATCAGGAACTGACGGGTTTGTATTTTTAAAGGAAAATTTAATATACAGAGGTGAGCCTAAAGATATTAGTAGGCCGGAATCGGAAGCTCATATAAAAGCATCAGACAATTTAAGGGCAAAACATGTTATTAAATATCTGAATGGTTTCAGAAAATATCACTTTCATGATACTAGTTCAAATTCGCCATTTTCAAAATTTAGTAATATTGAAAACGATACATACTATTTTTATGAAGATGGAATGAATCTGGCTGCATTTATGTACCACATTCAAGAAACAAATAAAATAGTTTACAACAGAATCATCAAAAACATACAATCTATTGCACCATATTTTTCAGACTTTTATTTAGTTCCCAATAAAGAAGACAATATCAGATTACAATGGACTGATAAATATAGTGATGTAATATTTGGTGCTAATGACTTATCTGATGGAACGCTTCGATTTATTGCACTATCAGTATTATTCCTTCAACCATCACTACCCAACACAATAATTATAGATGAACCTGAATTAGGTTTGCATCCTACTGCTATAGCTAAATTATCAGGGATGATAAAATCTGTAGCAGATAGAGATTGTCAAGTTATTGTTGCTACTCAATCAACCGATTTAATAAGCCATTTCCTTCCTGAAGATATCATAACAGTTGACCAGATAAATGGGGAAACAAAATTTAACAGACTAAGAAGTGATAATCTAAACCAATGGTTAGAAGATTACACAATTGATGATTTATGGAAAAGAAACATAATTACGGGAGGACAGCCTAACTATAGTTTATGAAGAGAGTTATCGTTATTTGTGAAGGTGAAACGGAAAGAGAATTTTGCAAAAATGTTTTAGCTCCACATTTGTTCCATCATAATATTTATATTCAGTCACCGCTAATAAAAAGGTCTATGGGTGGCATAGTGCGGTGGTCCATATTAAAAAAGGAAATCGAGATACACCTATTAGAACCAAATGTAGTCGTAACTATGCTAATTGATTATTACGGTCTTTATCAAAAATATAACTTTCCTGATTGGGAAGTTGGTGAAAAAATCCAGGACAAAAATCTACGCATGGACTTCTTAGAGAATGCAATGAAAGAAGATATTTTAGAGGCACTAAGACATAGGTTCATACCATATTTACAATTACATGAATTTGAAGGTCTTTTATTTAACGATATTCAACTTTTTTACGAACAAGTTCCGAAGAACGAACTCCTTGGAATTAGCGAGTTAGAAAAAACTTTTGAAGACTATGATAATCCAGAAATGATTAACAACAACAAAGAAACATCACCAAGCCATAGACTTAAAAGGATAATTAAGGGTTATAACAAACCTCTTTATGGACATTATTTAGCAGAGGCAATAGGAATTGAAAAAATAAGAGCCAAGTCACCTCGGTTTAACCAATGGATAGAAAAAATTATAAATCACTAGAAAACAAAGAAGAGCTTACCACTTGCAGGCGTCATACTCAATGGAAAGAAACGTGCTTAATTGATTGCGTCATATAGGAGTATTTAATCCGAAAACTATACTGTACCAAACACAAAAATGGAAATGCTTCTATTTTGGTTGTTTTAAATTCTACAATGGTCTGATCTTATCAACTCAGCACATCAGAGATTCACCCTCGTAACCTCATCCATATTCCCCTTCATTCTCATTAACGGAATTTCTACGAAAAAGCGGGTGCCTTTGTCTTTTTCTGTTTCAAAATATATTCTACCGTGAAACGCCTCTACGATATTTTGACTGATTGCCAGGCCAAGGCCGGTGCCGCTGGATTTAGAGGTAAAATTAGGTTTGAAAACTTTTTCTTTCATCTCGTCGGGAATACCCGAGCCATTATCCTGCACCTCGATGATGGCTACATCCATTTTCCTGTAAAGTCTTATCCAGATTTTTCCCCTTCGATCAATGGGAATGGCCTGAAGCGAATTCTTCATGAGATTCGTCAATACGCGTATCAGATAATTTTTATCCGCGAAAACTAAAATATCGTCGATTGGCAACATCAAATCAATATCCATGTCCTCTCTATTTCGGAACAAATCATGAGCGGATCTCACCATTTCATTGAGATTTACCTTCTCATTTCTGGCTTCCGGCATCTTTGCAAAACTTGAAAATTCGGAGGCGATGTGGGAAAGATTATCGATTTGCTCAATTAAAGTCGCAGTAGTTCTTTCTATCAGTGGGGTGAGATCGGCATTGCCTCGCTTGGAAGCAAATTGCAGATGTTGAATACTGAGTTTCATCGGAGTAAGGGGGTTCTTAATTTCATGAGCTATCTGCTTTGCCATCTCACGCCATGCATCCTCCCGCTCCGTCATTGCCATGAATTTCACCCCTTCATTGATTTCACTTATGATGCGATTGTAATCCGCTATCAATTCTCCAATTTCATCATCGTTCTCCCACTCAAGCGGTTCATTATCCTTGCCCAATCTGATCTTGTTAAGATTGTCTCTCAGCCTTAAAAGAGGTTGTGTAATACCCTCCGCAAAAACAAATGCCAAAACCCCTGACAGTAAAAACAGGAACAAATACACATTAATCAAGGTGCTTAAAAAGTCCGTAAAACCTACAGAACCATGCCGAAAAACAGCATCGGGAATCAGAAATACAGCATATTCTTTGTCGGAGCCCATTCGCAACAAATCAACAATCCCGGTATTGTCCGGGAAATGGCGATTGTTACCCTTTTTCAATAAGGGACCGGCTTCGGCAATTTTTTCACGAATAGCTGCATCCAAAAAGATGGGAAAACCGGCATCTTGTAAATGACTCAATTCTTCTTCAGTACGCTCCTCAGAAAAATTCAATAGTCCTACTCTCAATTCCAACTGACGCTCTATTTCATCGGGGAGCAAAAAAGGAGAATCATTTTCCTTATCATAGTTGTCTTGAATTACAGTCTTTACCCGCTGTAAATCAGCAAACAGATTTTCCTTTAATTCCCGTTGACTGTTGACATTGAAAAATATAATGGTAATCAGAGAAACTAAAATCAATGACGCTAATGTCAAACTGATGATAATAAACTGTATTTTCCGTCTCAATGATCGTGCACGTGGCCGCCTTACATCCCATGCCTTGGGAAATACCGGCACCACAGAGTTGGCATAAAGGAGAAGAACTCCCAAAATAGCAGACAAGAAAAACAAATACGAAAACAAGCTAAACGGTTTCAAATAATCCGCAGAGTACTTACCTATCACCAACTGCCAATTGGATTCATCAGCGGACCAGGATTTGATCCACTCTGACCTGCGGTTTTGCCGAAGGAGACTTCCCTCTGTTTGAATATCCCATGATTCAGGTAAAAACTCAGGATATAGGCTATTGCTTGAAAAAAGCTTTTTCC
>SLKL01000361.1 GCA_007134625.1 Saprospiraceae bacterium | reverse complement strand
TGATTTAATCTCTACTTGCAGCTTCTCATCGGGTAATAATTCCCTATTTAATATTAAATTGGGGTAATTAGCCGTATAATTAACAATATCTTCACCAGAAATTTTCACAGATTCTATACTAACAAAATCAAGACAATCCGGCAAAACATCAGTTATAGTTAGTCCACTATCTAAATTAAGATTTTTACCTGTATTGGTTACCTCCGTTAATAAATGAATTGTATCTCCAGTATTAGCATAAAGTTCATTTTCCCAATCCTGGGAATTATGAACTCTACCACTTGTACTTAGAGAAACGCCACCTCGTAAACGTAAAGAATATCTTGCAGTAGTTGACAAGGTATCATTTTCAGTATATAAGTAAGCATCGTTTTTTGAAACCACGGTTGGCAATTGTCTGGCATGAACAATAATTGAAAGAAAAGTACCTCTTAAAAAATCACAATCAGGAGGGATGCTTATATGCCAAAGATGATTTAAACTATCGAATTCTACTGCAAAACCAGATAGGGCATTATCCGTCAATGGGAGGTTAGAACCACAAGTATAGGAATGATCATAAAAATCGAAATTTCCATATTCAAGTTCATATGAAACAAATTCTAAATTATTCCCTCTTAAATCATCGAACACCATACCAGTAAAACCCTTTGATCCTATATTTGCTATGATTATCCTAAAAGAAACAGTATCTCCAAAATCAACAAATCCCTGACCTTCTTTACACATATAAAAAAGAACAACTTCACCAATCGGCTCTACAACAGTAAGGCGATGGGAAACCCCTCTACCATAATCTGGTAAATTGACATTAGTAAACACTTCTGTACCCGGCAAAACTTCGGAATTAATCTTAAAGTCTATAAAAATCTCGACATATTGGTCTGGAGCGAACTGCTGACCCTCTTTTAGGGTAAGGTAATAGTCAGTATGAACCTGTTCAACATCAAAAATATCACTACTAAAATGAAAGCCAATTACTTCAATCTCAGAGGGAATCTCGCTAACAATAAGCAAATTATTCTTTACAGTGTCGCCTATGTTCATAACTACCACACGATACGTATGTGCGCAACCAGGAGCAAAATGAGTATCAAAAACCTCCACAGTTGACATACTTAAATATAAAGAAGTATTAGACTCATTGATCTCTGTTTTTACTAGACGATCAGTAACTTTCTCTGAGGTAATGTTCTGATTCTCAAAAACAGAAAAATTACCAGCTGCAACTAATGAATGATGAAAAGCAATAAGCAGGAAAACGAATAAATAAGATAGAACACTAAGTAGTCTGTTTTTCATAATTAGTTTTATTTTAAAATTTAATAAATAATTAAATGCAATTAGGGCACTTAAAGTAATAAAAGACTAAAGAATATACCTAATACAAGCTTTAAGTATTACTTTATTCATTTTGAAGAGACTTTTAAAAGAAAAAACGTTGGCTGGACTGTTAATTTTTTTAACATTTCACCATTCAACTAAGCAGAATTACTAAGAATAACTTAATGAAATCAATGAACTAAACATGAAAACAACACTATTGAGATCTAAAAAATAGATTAAGAAAGTTGCTGAGAATTTCACTAACACGCATAAAAAAAGGAGTGGCGCTAACCACTCCTTTTTAAAATCCTAAAAGATTTCAATTATTTTATCACGGTAAAAAGCTCGACAGCTTGAGCATTTCCATCATAGAATTTCACAAAGTATTGACCTGCGTTCTCAGGAGCCCATCTCAAGGCGTGAGCACCGGCAGTAAATGAATCGAAATCGGAAAGTACTTTAACCAATTGTCCTTTCATATTGAAGACTTCAATCAACATTTCTGATTCATTTTCAATTTCAAATTCGATATTTACATAATCAGTAGCCGGATTAGGGAATACGGATACACTTCCCTTGAAAGGGTCATTATTGGTTACACTTACAGGGCGAGTATCCATTCTGATGTTGTCTATGAACAAGCTATTACCCCAGTCAGAAATAACATCAAACTTAAACAATAACTCATCACCTGCCGGATCCTCAATTACGATCACATCTGTATCCCACTGATTTGCTCTTGGCACAAAGAAGGGTTCAACTGGAGGAGAAGTAGCTAAATCGGCACTTTCCTTACTATATACCATTTCCCAACTTTCTCCACAATCATAGGAAACATAAGCTTCTAAGCGATCATTTGATGGGAACCCGGAATAAGCTGCATGCGCCCTATCAAAACTAATTTCAATTCGGGATACATTCGAAATGTCCACATTTTCCATTACAGTAATTGATCCTCTCTCTGGTAATTGGGGAAGTTGCCACTGATAAAAATTAACCAATAATGATTTTTCTGATTCTCCATATCCACCTACAGCAGCAGGAGCATTCTGGAAAGAATTCCTTGAGACGACTCTAATGGAATTATCATTAGGACTTTCAATTAAGAAACGATCCGGGGCAACACTGCCTACTTCGTCATCTTCAAAACCATAGACAAATTCATCAGGCACGGTTGATCCTACTGCTGCAGCCTCTACCGGCTCACCAATGTTGGTGAATGGATTGGCGTCCTGAAATTCATTATTATTAACATCATCGATAAAGGCGCTAATTACATTGCTTCCACCTCCTAACTGAAATGGTTCATCAAAACTAAATGTTAATTGCTCTCCCGGTTCGAGTAATTCATCGTATGAAAAAGAAAAAACCTCATTACCAACAGCTACAAGTAGATCAAAGTAAGTAACATCAACCAATCCCATATTTTCCACAACAACAGAAACATCAGCAGTTCTGTCACATAGTTCACCTTCTGTTACAACATTTGTAGATACTACACCCATATTAGGAAAAAATCTGTCAATAACGACTCTATCTGTAATGGCACCATTATATATTTCTCTATTATCGTGGTTTTGCACAAAAGTAGCAAAAGCCATCTCAGAAAGTGCGTAAATGTATTCAGGAATGAGCGCCTCTAGTGATATGTTTAGGGTATCACCTCCACCTAAAGAATCAATTGCTGTTCCTTGCGCATCGGGATACATCTTTCTCATAACATGCGTAAAATCTCGCTCATTAGTAGAACCCGGTGGTTCAGGCCAAACATTTTCTACCTCAAGAAGCAATACATGCAGTCTGTTATTTCCGTCAAAAGCTTCATCAGAGTGGTTTACAATGCTCACATTAACGTCAGCTGAAGAGAAATCTTCATTCCACTCTACATCAAGTAAAACCTCAATATGAGTCTCAATGGCGGCAGCATGATTAAGTACTGCCTGATTGTAGCCATAAGGACCACCATCATATGATCCGTCAGGATTCCAACCACCAATACCACCACCGTAAGCAGGACCGGGTATTTCTCCATCCATTGCCGCAGTTGGTACTCCGTTAATTCCATAGACAGCAAGTCGAGTTGAAACTTCTCCCGGGTTTTGTTGATTATAAGGATCAAAACCGGGGAATGCAGTCTGATACTTAATAGGAACTACCTGATGCAAATTCTGATCAAGCAGTGCATTAAAAGCAGGATTTTGGGCAGCACATGGAGGACAAGAAGCATTGGTAAACTCCTCAATTACCACCATTCGCTCCACCTGAGCATCCAAATTGCTCGGTGGCAAACTCATTGCCAATACAAAGGTGAAAGTTAAAAGTGTAAATAATTTCTTCATAAGTTTTCATTTAAAATTTGATTAAGCAAATT
>SLKL01000248.1 GCA_007134625.1 Saprospiraceae bacterium | reverse complement strand
GTATGTGATGGTTTTTTCTTTAAAGGTCAAAAAGTTGCCGTAGTAGGCGGTGGTGATACGGCCTGCGAGGAAGCAGTTTACCTTTCTAAGTTGTGCCCTGAGGTGCATATGTTTGTGAGAAGGGATGAGATGAGGGCCTCAAAAATTATGCAGGAACGTGTAATGAAAGCTTCAAATATAACTGTTCACTGGAATACGGAAACCGATGAAATACTTGGAGAAGATGAAGTAACCGGTGTAAGAGTGCTAAACAATCAGACAGGAGAAAAGAAGGAAATAGAAATCAGTGGCTTTTTTGTCGCGATTGGTCACGTACCCAATACTCAGATATTCAAAGGGTGGCTTGACATGGACGATACCGGCTATCTGGTTGTAAAGCCGTTCTCAACTAAGACCAATGTGGAGGGAGTTTTTGCAAGTGGTGATGCAGCGGATAAAATTTATAGACAGGCTGTTACAGCAGCGGGTACAGGATGTATGGCGGCATTAGATGCTGAGCGCTACCTGACCGATAAGGGGATAATTTAAAAAAGGAAAAAATTATCCACTTGATACAGATTTTAGACAATCTGTTGGTAAACTAAATATTTGATTTTCAATTAAAAAAAGATAAAAATGGGAAAGACCAGATTCAGAACAGGAGTATTGCATGGACAGGAGGTAACCGATTTATTCAATTATGCCAACGAAAATAATTTTGCGCTGCCGGCAGTAAATGTCATTGGTACCAATTCGATAAATGCTGTTATGCAAACCGCAGCGGAGCTTAACAGCCCGGTTATTGTTCAATTTTCTAATGGTGGTGCAAGCTTTTTTGCAGGAAAAGGACTGGATAATACCAATCAAAAAGCTGCAATACTTGGTGGTATAAGTGGTGCCGCTCATGTTCACAGTCTGGCGAAAGCTTATGGAGTTACTGTAGTTTTGCATACTGATCACTGTGCAAGAAAATTACTTCCATGGGTCGATGGTCTTTTAGCCGCAGGAGAGGAATTTTTTAAGGCAAAAGGATATCCATTATACAGCAGTCACATGCTGGACCTTTCTGAGGAGCCTATTGAAGACAACATTGGCACCTGCGTTGAGTACCTGAAAAGAATGGACAAATTGGGTATGACGCTCGAAATTGAATTGGGGGTAACAGGCGGTGAAGAAGATGGCGTTGACAATACCGATATTGATAGTTCTAAACTTTATACTCAACCTGAGGAGGTAGCTTACGCTTATGAAAAATTAATGGAGGTAAGTGATAAGTTTACCGTAGCAGCTGCTTTTGGAAATGTTCATGGTGTATATAAGCCCGGTAATGTTAGCCTGGAGCCGGTTATCTTAAAGAATTCTCAGGAACACATACAGGAGAAGTTCAAAACGGGGCCTCTTCCTGTTAATTTTGTATTTCACGGTGGCTCAGGTTCTTCTCAGGAAGAAATTAGAGAGGCTATAGGTTATGGAGCTATCAAAATGAATATTGACACCGATATGCAGTGGGCATTTTGGGATGGAGTGCATGGGTACTATAAGGAGAAGTCTGACTATTTGCAAGCTCAAATCGGCAATCCCGATGGAGACGACAAGCCAAATAAAAAGTATTATGACCCGCGCGTTTGGTTGAGAAAGGGTGAAGAGGCATTTGTAACAAGACTAAAACAAGCCTTTGATGACCTCAACTGCGTAGGAACCAATGCTTAATTTTGGAATGTGCTAATCCGGACTGGATTTTTATCATTAGCCTTACTTAATTGAAAATCGAATGAATCTGAGCATCAATTCAAAGCAGGGTTTTCTGATTGCTGCAGCATTCATTCTTGTTGTACATTTTTTTTATTATCCTAAATGGCAACAATCATATACCGAAGCAACCCTATCGTGGGATGTGTCCGGCTATTATATGTATCTTCCGGCCCTATTTATCCATAAAGACCTGAAGGGGTGTGAATTTGTCGATGAGGTACTTGAAAAGTACCAACCCACTCCGAATTTTCAACAAGGATTCTTTCATGAGGAATCCGGGAATTGTGTGATGAAATATCCGGCAGGAATGGCATTGATGTATATGCCGTTTTTTTGGATTGCGCATGGGTGGGCTTCCATTTCAGCTGCTTACCCTGCCGATGGTTTTTCATTTCCTTATCAATTGCTAATCTCACTGGGGACGCTAATATTCGCTCTTTTGGGTCTATATTACATTAGAAAAAGCTTATTGGTTTACTTTGATGATTCGGCTGTAGGCTGGGCATTACTCCTCATGGTTTTTGGTAGTAATTATTTGAACTACTCAGCTATAGATGGAGCCATGACGCATAATTTTTTATTCACTTTATATGCTATTTTGATTTGGCAAACTATTCGCTTTTATAGAAAACCCGACTTTATTGGGGGGGCGATTATTGGTGCAATAGTCGGATTGATGGCATTGACCCGACCTACAGAAATTATTGCTGTTATAATTCCTATACTTTGGGGGGTTAATTTATTCTCACTGTCAAGCTTAAAAAACAGATTTAATCTAATTCTCCAAAAATCTGGTATTTTTCTAACCGCTGTAGTCAGTTGTGGAATGGTAGGTTCTATTCAATTGATTTACTGGAAGTATGTTTCCGGTGATTGGTTGGTTTATAGTTACGAAGATCAGGGCTTTAGTTGGCTTAAGCCGAGAATCTGGAAAGGGTTTTTTAGTCACAAAGCAGGTTGGTTGATGTATTCTCCGTTGATGTTGATTTCGCTTTTTGGATTTTATTATCTCTGGAAAAAAAGAGCTGATCTATTTGGCTCTGCATTCTTGTTTTTTCTGGTCTTCATATACATTGCATTTTCATGGGACATTTGGTGGTATGGTGGGTCTCTCGGGCAGCGAACAATGGTGCAAGCTTATGCTGTATTGATGTTTCCGATGGCAGCTTTCCTAACCTATATGATGAAGTGGGATTTATGGAAAAAATTAATTGTAGGCGCATTAATTGCACTTGGTGTCTATGTCAACTTGTGGTTCACTCATCAGGCACATAAAGGAGGCTGGTTCTTTACGGAACAAATGAACAAGGAGTATTATTGGGCTACGGTTGGGCGCTGGAATATTTCTCCGGAAGTAATAAAGTATCTCGATACTGATGAATTATTCAGGGGTGAAATTGGAAAAACAGACACATTATATAATTCTTCTTTTGAATGGAATCATCTGCCCGGTCGCCAATCCGCTCATTTATATCCTGAAGTCACTGATTTTGAGTATCCGGCCTGGCTCAGGATTTCTGCTAATTGGAGAATAGGGGAGAAGGAGTGGAATTTTTGGGATCAGACACAGCTGACCGGACGATTTATGAAGAATGGTGAAGTGGTAAAAAGCAGATTTTTTAGATTACACAGATTTCTGGATCCTCACAGTGAAAAGGAAATATATCTGGATATTCAATTTCCTGATGAAGAATTTGACAGGATAGAAGTGACTGTATTAAATGAATTTACCCCCCAATTTATTGAGTACAGCGGTCTTAAGGTATTTGCTTTTATGGAAAAATAGAGGCTATCATTATTATCCATGAGTCCACTCCGAAAACCCTTTTCGTCATGAAAATGAGCGAAAAATTCATCCCCAACGAGTTGGGGATTGCAGCAACTTGTAATAGAAAGGGGGTTTTCGGAGCGGACTCAACCATAAATAATCGTCCTGAGTTTTTCAGCAAGCTGCCCTTCTACTATT
>SLKL01000152.1 GCA_007134625.1 Saprospiraceae bacterium | reverse complement strand
CCTGAGTTTCTCCCTTGGAAAAACCATCTTCATTAACTTCAGTAATTGCGGACTCTAAGGAAGTTTTTTGATCGCTTATTTGGTCTGCCTGGGAAGCTGATTGAGCCATTGGCGCATCAATAGTCTGCTCAGTCTTTTGCAACTCATCCGCATGATCAGAACTGTTGTACATATAAAATCCGGTCAGGGCGATTAATACACCAAGACCTCCGATTATCCACCAAAAGGGAACAAACCTTCTCTTCTGTGCCTGAGCTACCCCGGCCCATATTCCGGCCTTCTCTTCTGCGGTGAGCGGAGATGTCATCTCAGAAGCTTGACTTCTGAAATAATCATCTATGTTTTGAAATTGATTTTCCATATTTATCCTCCTTTTTCTATGGTTCTAGACCAATTCTTTTTTTTTAAAAACTTCCTGAAGCTTCTTTCTCGCCCTCGAAAGTGTAGATCTCGAAGTCACTTCAGGGATTCCTGTTATTTCCTCTATTTCTTTATGATTGTAACCCTCTATTGCAAAGAGGTTAAAAACTATCCTTTGATTTTCAGGTAATACAGCCAGGCAACTCAACCAATCGGCGGGGCTCAACTCGTGCAGTATTTTTTGCTGTCTGTTTTCTCCATTATCCGGTATTTCCCCATTCAGATCGAAGCGTTGATTGCTCTTAATCCATCTGATGGCCTCCCTTGAGACTATCTTACACATCCAGGAATAGAGCGCAGATTCTGACTGATACTCAAATTCTGGAATTTTTCTGAAAATTCGGATGTAGGACTCTTGCAGTATATCTCTTGCTGTACTCCTGTCATATGTATATCGGACAGCTACCCCCATCAGCTTGTCAGCCGTGAGGTCAAAGAATTGCCTTTGGGCATTTTGTTTACCCTTAGCTACTTCCTTTAATAGCTTCTCCAAATCCACAAGTGCACATTCATTAACTTACCTAAAGGTAAACCTTTTTAGAATTCAATACAAATAAACTCATTTTAGCTACCTTTTATTAATAAAAGATATTGTTGGACAAACGTGGCACGATGAGTGTCTTTTTATATTTTTTTCTTCAATGATTTCCATCCGTGAAAAACAAAAATGCTGTTCAGGTCATTCTATAGTATCGAAAGATTTTTTTAACTTTCAAAACACAGGCCTTGCAGATCAATAGAGACTTATTCAAAAAGTACTATAAACAACACCTGGAGCCCATTCTTCAAAAGAACTCCTGCAGGTACAGTGAAATAATGGATTATCTTAAATCCAACTACCCTGCCACACATATTAAGTGCTCTTCAAACTGCAGAATGGCCATAGTTAAAGGGGCATCGCTAAGCGCTCAACAAAAAAGGAAGCTGGAAAGGTACTTCAATATCCGATTTATCGTATCAATTAAATCTGAGGGTGGATCCATAAAAATGGACGCCTTGCCCAGACAGGTGACAAAAGTGAGTTACTATCCGGGTAGAAAATTATATCGTTTGGAATTGGATTTGTGGGACTTTTATTACGAAACTGAAAAATTACTTGCAAAAATAGTTAATTGCATTAACGGTAAAGTAGATGACATAGAACTTGTAACGCTTTTAGTCAGCAAAAAAACTCAGGCAAATGATGGTAAGGATAGAGTGAAAAAAAATCAATCGCCCATTCAATTTCTTACCCTGAATGAGATCAGGGACGTTGACAATTCCCTTGCTTTACAATCAGAAATCAGCAGAAGACCGGAAATAGGTGCCATTTCAAAATTTGATATCAGTGAAGCGTTGATTGCACTTCACAACGAAAAAACCCTTGAGCTGCTAAGGAAAATTGCACCCGGTAAGGAACCAAAGACAATTGGTTTTTTTAAGCAAATAGTACTGCGGAATGTATTTTTGAAAAAAGAAGCTGTAGAGTATATCAGCAAAAATACCGCCTACTCTTACTCACTCCACTTACTCAATTTTGAGATAAATCCCGACACTTTTCGGAAGTTCCTGAAGGAGCGCCACAGGAAAAACATCATTTTCATGTCGGAGGACCACAATGATTTCCACGGTTTAGTTTTACCTGACCCCACACAAAATAATTTCTTGATCACCATGCCTTCCGATAGCACCTTAAGTCAATTGAGATTCCGAACCTTTTGGTTTCATGCCGTTTTGACAAAAATTTTCCCAAAAGAGGACATCAAGTTCTGGCACGAACATGTCTTTAAGATTGACAAATCCAGGTTCTACAACTATCTGACAACATGTGTATTGAGTGAAGAATACAAAATCAACCCCAAACTCCAGACAATTGCTTTTGACTTTTACAATGAGGATGATTTTCGTGAAAAATTAGCCAAATTGAAAAGCAAAAACCTGATCGACCTCTATGGATTTAGCAACATCCATCGATACAAAGTTATTTTTACCCCAAAAATGGAGAGCGACACTTACTCAGACTACGGTTTGCAGGATGAGCAAGGGAGGAGTCAACAATCATCGTAGCAGATTTTTATTAGAAATACAATTTATTGGAATTATCTTATTTTTAGGATGAATTTTGTTTGTTGGGTTGTACTATAGTAATTGATAATTAACCATTAATCACTGAAATGGCTCCTAGTTTCTAGCTTCTGGCCTCTGGCTGCTGGTTTCTGGTTTCTGGCTGCTGGTTTCTGGTTTCTGGCTGCTAGTTACTGGCTGCTAGCTTCTGGTTTCTGGCAGCACACAATGTGCCCGTAACACGCAGCTATGAGCCTTGATTTCTAGAATCTCGTAACTCGTATCTTTTACCTTGTAACTGAACACACGCCCACTAAAAACTACTCGGGCTTGTCGAAGCCAATTCACCAATTTCGACCAGCCCCTATTTAATAAGCAGATTGGGAACGATAACTCAAAACTCCACCCGCAACATCCGTCCCGTCAACACTTCCCCCTCAAACCCCACTCTATAAATATAAAATCCCGAATGAGGCAACTCTCCTCCCTCTATCAACCACGACTGACTGCCGGCATCAAAATGACGAGATTGAGTAGAGACTTGCCCTCCATAAGGATTGTAAATGCTGAGTTGGACAGTACCGGGCTGAGGTAGGTCAAAACTAATGGTCGTATTATTGGTAAACGGATTGGGGTGATTGTTGTGCAGCAAAAAGGCTGAAGGCTTGGGGTCATCTTCCGGGAAAAGCTCGGTGAAGTCTGGCGGTTGCAGCTCTTCAGTTGGTTTATAGACGAAAGGGGCTATACTGCCGCTTTGCGGACAGGCATCCCGATTGTCCTGTACCTTGAGGTAGGTGAAACAGCGATTTTGATGTCCGTACTGATTGGTGACCCATATCTCCACAGTGAAGGTGATCTCTTCTTCTCCGTCGAGATCGTCGCATGTCCAGGTGTGATGCGTATGACTCAAGTCACTGCTGAAAGTAAAGATCAAATCGTCCTTGTCCGTACAGTCGTCCCAACTGCCTACATCAAATACTCGGGCAGGTATGGTAACCGTGCCTGTGTTGCGGCTCAGATTGGTGGATATACCATGCATACAGACTGGATTGGGTGGATTCATATCAACAAGGGTGATAAGCTGCTCCTCTATCAGCAGATTGCCGTGCTCGTCTCTAATCTCCCATACCAAGCGGTGGATGCCGAGCGGAAGTTCCTCCTCTATGCGCAGATTGTTTCTCGCACTGCCATCAGGTCGTGGCTGTGTGCTGAGGATATCAAACTGTCCCGTATTG
>SLKL01000083.1 GCA_007134625.1 Saprospiraceae bacterium | reverse complement strand
GAATGACTTTGTTGCATGGCAGTTAGTCCGAAGTAAAAGTTCCCTAACCCAAACTTTTGGGATTAAGCGATTTTTCGACTTTTTGGCATTCCAAGGGTCACAAATTTGTTGAGTATCTTGCATTTTAATTTCACCTCAATTTTTTCAGTCTCTGTTTTTCTTGAGCTCAATTTTTCTGAAAATTCTGCTTTAAATCTGTACATATTGACTTCACTTTTACTCCTAATGTGATATCCCGCCAGTTTCTTCCAATCTTCTCGACCGATTTTCTCTATACTTTGGATTGCTGAATTCCTCTGTTCCATACCAGGTGCATCAGAAACAACGGCATTTCTTTGTGGCGGTATCTTTTGAACCACCTCCGAAGGTAAGTTATTTCTGAACTGCTTTTTGTCATATGCTCCATCTGCTGCTACTTCTTTAATGCCCTCTTCAATGCTGTTTATCGCCTCCACACCAGCTGTTGAATCATCTATATCGTTTCCTGTCAGTATCACTGACAAAATTTCCAAATCATTTCCATCACTTGCCATATGTATTTTCCTCCATGTTCTTCTCTTCGTCCATCCATGTTTTCTCACTTTCCATTCGCCTTCTCCAAACACTTTTAATCCAGTACTATCAATCACTATATGTAAAGCTTCCTTTGATTCTTTACGAACTCGGATATTCACCTTTAGCTCTTTTCCTCTTCTTTGAATTTGGCTATAACTCGGAACCTTTAATTCTCCCATACCACTAAGCTGAAAGATTGATTGGCAAAACCCCTGTAGTGTCCTGTAGGTTAGTTTATAAACTTGCTTAATGGTCATTAAAAACTCAATAGCCACATCGCTATACTCAATCTTGCCCCCAGGCTTTCTATCTCCAGCATATAACCAACTGTCTTTTACCCTAACATCAAGCCAAATGGTTATACTGCCTCGCTTAATAAGAGTATTATTGTATTCAGACCAATTAGTAACTTGATATTTTTCACGAGGATTTTTTCTTGACTTATTTACTTGACCCATGATAGAAACTCTTTTGATGAAACAATGGATAAGTTTACTGCCTTGGGGCGCACAAATATATAAAACTATTTTAATATGTAAAAACATTTTCTCCTTATGCCATGCAACAAAGTCATTACGAATTAGGAAGTGGGGAGTTGGAAGTGGGGACTGGGAAGTTTAATTCAACTAAAAACTAAAAACTATAAAAAGACTTGTCTCTTAAGGAAATGGAGTGGATTGACGAGAAAAATTGAAGGTTGAAAATTGAATGAACAGTACGAGGTAGGAATTATGAATTACTTGTCTCGTAAAGACATGGAATGGATTGACGAGATCAAAGGTCAAAGATACGAGGTTCAAGTTTCAAGGTACGAGGGTCAATAGTCAATAGTCAATAGTCAATGGTCAACGGTCAAAGGTCAACATTCAACAGTCAACCCGCCAACCGAGTTGGGGGCAGGCAGTCAAAGGTCAAATGTCAATAGTCAATGGTCAATAGTCAACGGTCAAAAGTCAACAATCCTTAGATTGTGATTAATGGTTACAGGGGCTTTTAAACAACCATAATACCGCTAAACTGTTCCAAGACAAACGAATACAGATAAAATGAGTTTCTTCAAAAATGTCTTTTTCAAAAGTGGTGACGATAAAAATAATGATTTATCAGATTGGGAAATACCCTTTGAGGCTGAATCAGAGGAGCGAAAAGCTTATGAATCCTGGGTTGATGAAAGAGAATTAAGCAGTCTGATGGATGCGTTGAAGAGGGAGTACGGTTTTTACCTGACACCGGGAGAAGAGCATGCTGAATGGGTTGATTTTTTAAATGTGGATGGTGCCAATGGTATTTTGATTCACACTCAGAAAATAAGTCACCCCGTTTCCAATTGGCTGTTTGTCGCTGAGTTCATGAAAGACCGGGCTTTGAGTTGGGGGTATAAGTTGTATTCCTCAACCAAAATGAATACAGATTCTAAGAACACTCCACCTCTTTTCAGGCATTATTTAAAACCACCCATTAAAAATATGCTTGAAACCCCTATAGATCAGATTTTTGGAAATGTGACCATAGAATTGGCCGAAACCGGCACGGTGAAAGAAACTTTAAAAATACAGATTCAACACTACAGCGATCGGAATTATCAGGAAGCCCGAAATATTGAAGATTTGTATTACAGTCTCTTCAATCGGGATTAAAATAATTACTAGCCGATTTTAGCTTAGTAGTCTCTGACGCACCTTACTGAAAATCCAATATTCTTGGCATAATTCGCTCTGGAAATAGAAGTACTTGTATTCGTAAGTCTCCTTCCCCATGCTGTATTTTGGTTAAGTTCGGTTGATCCCCAGAATGAAGCAGCAGTTGTCAATCTGTCAAAACCACCACCACTAGTTCTGTCTCCCGCGGGGAGGACACTGAAACCACTTTCATTGGTTGCTCCTTCGTTAGGAGCCTGCCAAAGACCATCGCCACCTATTATGGTGCCTGTAGATTTCATTTTCCCACCGGCTTCACTTGCTCCTCCAAAATGGGTAATTAGTGCTTCCCATTCATTATTTGTAGGAACCCGCCATCCTGCAGGACAAATATTTCTTGAGTCAGAAGCTGCGTACCAATTATACAATAAACCATAAACCTCAC
The DNA here is from genome assembly GCA_007134625.1 of Saprospiraceae bacterium. Classification (GTDB taxonomy): domain Bacteria; phylum Bacteroidota; class Bacteroidia; order Chitinophagales; family Saprospiraceae; genus PWJY01. The sequence continues at coordinate 1,064 of SLKL01000083.1, read as the reverse complement.
CTCTCGTACTATCGTGATCGTAATACGCCCAGGCACCTTCAGTAGTACCGAACCATTCACCTCCATCGATTAGGTTATCAATGGGGTCACCGTTCGCATATCTTTTTGATCTGAGGTTTTCAGTTGTCCATTCCAGTTCATCGTAGATAGCGGATGGATATAGGTTCCCATCAATGTCCTGAGCAAAAAGACCCAAGGTAGTGGTGGTCATTTCATTGCTGTAGGTAGTGCCCCATTCATTAGTAGCATATGCCCGCACGTAATAAGTTGTTTCGGTTTCCAGCCTGATTATTCTACCCTCAAATTCTCCAACTCCACTACCAATCGATATAAAATCATTGTCTAAAGTAAGATCAGGTTCCAATCCCCAGATAATGCCCCTGTCGGTCACCTGACTACTACCCGGGTGAGTAACCTCAGCAAAAGCCGTTACCCTTGTTGAAATCACATCATCCAGAGTATTTAAAACAATTAATGGTGCACAAGGTCCCCATTGTGGCACTCCATCGCAAAAATACATTTGATCAGAATGATTTCCGGGAGCTATGTTAACCCAATCCTCTCCATTCCAATACAACATTTCTCCTGATGTTTCACCGGCAGCTAAACCATCACCACTTTCCTTTGCATACAGCGCATAAGGAACACTTAATAAACTGCTCACTGATACCAAACTAAAGTCAGAACCACCGCTTGGGTCTGTTTCTGTACGAATATAAAAAGGCCCTTCAGACCATTCTACTTCACCTAATTCACCCATTTGATCCATCCCGGAACCAATTATTAGGCTTAATAAGCCATTTTCATTGGTCTGCTCAAGATGCAATTCTGAGTAAACAACAGTTCCGGACTCTGAACCCTGCAAGACAGTGATCCGAACAGCAACATCGCTATTCATAACCAACTGTTGATCGCTATCTCTGATTACAGCCTGATAACTTATGGCATCAGGGGATTGGGCAGGCAGTAGGTCTGCAATGAAAAAAGAGCATAAAAATAAAAGAAATAATATCTTAAGTATTGGGGTGTTCCTGAAAATAGATTGAAGTACCATGATTTGTTTT
>SLKL01000457.1 GCA_007134625.1 Saprospiraceae bacterium | reverse complement strand
TGGAAGATAATATAAGTGCGGTACTGGAGATGACCAATCTCAAACCCAAAGAACAAAAGGAGAAACTGGAACAGCTTATCGATGAATTCAGTCTGGAAAAAGTGCGGAAAAGTAACGGAGACACCCTGTCCGGTGGTGAAAGAAGAAGAACTGAGATAGCTCGTGCTCTTGCTACAGACCCCTCTTTTATATTGCTTGATGAACCCTTTGCCGGGATTGACCCCATCGCAGTTGAGGATATTCAGATCATTGTCAGCAAGCTAAAAAATAAAAACATCGGAATATTGATTACTGATCACAATGTACAGGAAACCCTTTCAATTACTGACCGTGCCTATCTTATGTTTGAAGGGAGTATTCTTAAAGCCGGTACAGCTGAGGATTTGGCTGCTGATGAAATGGTGAGAAAGGTTTATCTTGGTTCTCAGTTTGAATTGAAAAGAAAAATTTTGAATTGATCCCATGGCAGGTAAAGAGAAAAAATTACATCTGGCATTAATATTTGCAACACTGGGGGTAGTGATGAGCTCCTGCGTGGACGATGGACCGCTCCCACTAAATCAGGCTCAGAGAGAATTAAAAGATTCATTGGTGCTGAAAGGGATGAGAGAAGCAGCCACTGAACAGGACTCTATCTGCGAAATACAAATGGATTCATTGGTAAATGTTTTTTACGACTCACTTTTAAGGGAAAGACTTCTTGAAATTGAAAAACTCAGAGGAGGGCGATAACGCAAGGTAAAATGAAGGCGATCTTAAATCTTTTCTTTTTTATTTCTATAATGCTTTTTGCAGTTGCTTGTGAAAAGGAGCAAGAAGACCCAAATATATTACCTCCCCATACAATGGATGTGGTCGAAAAGCGCATTAATGAATTAGCTCTCAAAAAGAGACAGGAATGCCTCGATAAAGCCATGAAGTTGGCCACTGCAAGAGTAGATTCTACTTTGCTTCAAATGGATGTGCTCATACCTATAGATGTAGAGGGAACCATCGTGCGCCCACAAAGACCTATGGCTCCTGTTAAAAGACAACAATCAGATACCACTGCGATAAGGCCTTTTATCCCCACTGAACGGGATAGTCTGTGATTCTGGCTTCTGGCTTCTGGCTTCTGGTCTCTGGCTGTCGGCTTCTGGCTTGTTGGTAATATGGTTATAGCTTGAGTTGGCATCCAAATCTTTAGGATTTCGATCATTTGAAAATTGGCTGTAGGTTGTAGTTGTAATTTATCGCTCAACTAACAGCCATAAGCTATCAATTACCAGCTACTCGTTAATTCCTGCCAAATCCAGTAAAAATGCATAAGTCATAGCCGTTTCTCTATGCCTTTGGAATCTTCCGGCAGCTCCGGAATGCCCCGTGGACATATTGGTATAGAGTAATAATGGGTTGTCATCCGTTTTGAGTTCGCGTAATTTTGCAACCCATTTGGCAGGCTCCCAGTATTGTACCTGAGAATCGTGTAATCCTGTAGTCACCAACATAGCCGGATAATCCTTCGCTTCTACGTTGTCGTAGGGTGAATAACTTTTGATGTAGTAATAATACTCTTCATCATTGGGGTTGCCCCACTCATCGTATTCCATGGTGGTAAGTGGGATAGACTCATCTAACATGGTAGTTACCACATCCACGAAGGGAACTTGTGCCAAAACACCCGTGAACAATTCCGGCGCGAGATTAATGACTGCACCCATTAGCAGACCTCCTGCACTACCTCCCTGGGCATATAAGCGATTTGGATCGGCATAGTCGTTATCCACCAGATACTGCCCCACATCTATAAAATCGTAAAAAGTATTTTTCTTATTCAGTAATTTGCCGTCCTCATACCAATGGCGACCCATTTCCTCTCCGCCGCGAATATGCGCGATTGCATAAACAAAACCTCTGTCCAGTAAACTCAATCTGATCGAACTGAAGAAAGGTTCCATGCTGTAGCCATAAGAACCATAAGCATAGAGCAACAATGGACTTGTGCCATCAAGGGGTGTGTCCTTATGGTGTACCATAGAGACCGGGACTTCAACCCCGTCCCTTACAACTACCATTTTTCTTTTAGATACATAGTTGTCAGGATCAAAATCGCCCACTACCTCCTGTTGTTTTAGTAGTTTCAATTCTCTGGTTTCCATGTTGTAATCGTAGGTAGAATTGGGAGTAGTCAAACTTGAGTAGCCCAAACGTAATAAATTTGTATCAAAAACCCTGTTTATAGAAGGATATACTACATAGGCTTCATCATCAAATTCTATGTAATGCTCTTCGCCTTCCCACTCCATAACCCGCATACGGGTAAGACCTTTTATTCTTTCTTGTACTACCAGATAATCACTGAACAATTCCATGTTTTCCACTAAAACATCATCTCTATGGGGAATAAAATCCTTCCAGTTTTCTTTACCCGTTTGATCTTCCGGGGTAACCATAATCTTGAAATTTTTAGCATTCAGGTTGGTTCGTATATAAAACTTGTCATCTATGTGCGCAATGGAGTATTCCAGATTGTTTTCTCTATCTCTTGCCTGAAATAGTTTTGGCTCTGCTAATGGATCATTTGCAGGAATCAACCGGTAATCCTGCGTCATGGTAGAATAGGACCCAATGACAATATACTTATCCGACTTGGTTTTGTAAGCAAAAGCAGTAAAAGTATCATCAATTTCCTCATAAACTATTTCATCATCTGCAGTTTCACTTCCCAATTCATGTCGTGCGATTTTATAAGATCTAAGTGTTTCTGCATCTCTTAAGGTATAGAACAAATGCTTTGAATCAGCGCTCCATACTGACCCTCCTGTAGTCTGTGGTATCTGCACGGGGTAGATCTCTCCGCTTTCGAGGTTTTTTATTCTTACAGTAAAAATTCTTCTACTGAGGGTATCTTCTCCAAACGCTAAAAGTTTGTTATCAGGGCTTACTGAAAGGCCTGTTACATTGTAGTAGTCAAAAGCTTCCGCAAGTTCATTTACATTCAGAATAACTTCCTCATTTGCATCCATTGACCCTTTTCTACGGCAGTAAATGGGGTGTTCTTTTCCTGCTTCATAGCGGGTATAATAATAATACCCATTAGAAAAATAAGGAACACTCTCGTCATCCTGTTTGATTCTACCGATAATCTCCTCATATAACCTATCCTGAAGGTCCTTAGTGTGTGCCATGGCCTGTTCCAAATAATCATTTTCAGCATTGAGGTAGTCAATTACTTTTTGATTTTCTCTGTCATTCAGCCAGTAGTAGTTATCCAATCTCACATCTCCGTGCATTACATGTTCAACCGGTTTTTTCTCAGCTAAAGGGGCTTCCAGTTGCAATACTTTTTCTTTAATACTCATCGTCGGTTGTTTTTCTTTTTCTGTACAGGAAAAAATCATAAAAATAAAGGCGAACGTCACCATAAATCCGGTAAGTAGATTAATTTTCGTTTTCATAGTTTTAATCTTTAAGCTCATTTGGCGGTAAAAAGTAAACCTAATTTTTAACCAAATTTGTTGAGTTAGCTTTGTAAATTTCAAATTTGATGCACCAATAGGTTGTTTCAATATTTTTGATAAATCCCCCATACAGTTGATAATACCCACAAAATTAACCGAACTAAAGAGAATTATCTTCATTTTAGGAATTTCTTTTAACTTCTTCCAGTCAGCTCACGCCATTTTATTCCATATTTTCACAAAACAAGTCTCTAGCTAGTGAATCAACCG
>SLKL01000033.1 GCA_007134625.1 Saprospiraceae bacterium | reverse complement strand
GCAGCATCAGAGCGATAACTCTCATATATCTCTCTTACAGAAGCATCGATGTCTGAATCTCTGCTCATTCTAAGTCTTTGACGAGTATTTCTTCTTAAGTGCTCTGCAAAATTCGATAGCGTATAGGTTTTATCTCCCAGAGTAAAAAGGTCTCCATCTTCAAGGTCTTCGGGAACCCTCCATCTGTAGGTAAAAAATTCATCGGTAAGCCCGGCAATAAAGGAGCTCATCAATTCTTCATTCAGGGAATATTCTGCATCTTCAAGGATCTGATTGACCAGGTTTTCCATTGCAATATCTTTCCTCTCTGAGTTTTCAATTTGCTGAGTAAGTAAGGGTTTCATTTGATCAAAATCTTCAATTGGCCTACGGCTAATTCGCTGTATGACGTGATACCCAAGCCTCGATCTGATAGGTGGTGAATAATCACCATCATTAGCCAATGCGAATGCAGCATCTTCAAAAGCCCTGTCAAACATATTGATGCCGATGAAGCCTATGTATCCGCCACGGGCAGCGGTAGAAGCGTCTTCAGAAAAGCTTCTTGCTACATCCTCAAATGACTCCCCTTTTTGTAATTGGGTAATTGCATCCGAAATTTTATTGACTGCATTTTCATCCGGTCCATCAGGATTACTTGTACGAACAAGAATCTGAGCAACTTCTACCTCACCTCTTGCTGTTCGCTTGTCGTTTACCCTGACTATGTGATAACCCATTCTGGTTCTGATAGGATCTGACAGTTCACCAACAGGAGTGCTATAGGCTGCTTTTTCCAGCTCATAGAATCCATCGGGTAATGGCGCTGTAATATATCCAATGTTGCCACCATTTCTGTCAACAGCCGGATCTTGGGAGTGCTCTTTAGCAAACTCACTAAAAGAGTCAGCCTCCTTTAATTTTTTCCGCAATTCATTGATTTTTTCATAAGCTGCCTGAGTGGTTTCCTCTGGGGCGTCAGCATCTATGGCAATAAGTATATGGCTGATGTTGACATCAAATTGCTTGCGTTCGAACAATTCTTCAACCAGGTTTTTATTGATTTCCTCATTCATCAAAAAAGTTCTTGATAATTGCCTTCTGTAGCCTTCAAGTTCTTCATTTAATGAGGGCATGGTGTCAATTTGAAGTTGGCGGGCACGAATGACCTTTTTCTTGAAATTGACATATAAGTCCAGATACTCCCTTGCATCAGCTTTGTCCACGGTTTCCATACCGGGATTATTTTTCTCATAGATGTATTCGAATTCATCAACAGTAATCTCATGCTCATCTACAAAAAACAGTATTTCTGAGCTTTGAGCATATAGGTACTGTAGGGAAAACGTAATCAGAATGATAAAAGAAAATGTCTTCATCAATAGTAAGTTTGTTTTAAGAGGTGCAAAATTAGTAATTTTTAACTGCAAAGTGATTGCCTGCCTAATAAATCGTAATCCTAAAGGACTCAAACCTTGAAAACCCTTTAAAGGACACTCGTTTTATTCCGTTTTTTTAACGCTTCAAAGCTGTTTTTTATATACAAAATTCGGTATTTGTGAGTGTGGGGGTTGAAGTTTGTTTTAATTGACTTACCGATAGAAAAAAATTTGAAACGCCTTTATTCTAATTGCTTATGAAATAAGGCTAAAAAAAGAGAAGGTTATACCACAAACCAATTTAGCGGTTGGAATTTAAAACTCAGCGGTAAATATCATTTTTTAGGCAGTTACCGCTGGCTGTTTTTTTTTCTTTTTGCTGGATTGCAGACTTTGGTCGGTCACTTCGCTTTTGTAGTTCCAAAAAGATATAGCAAAACACATCTTCCCCCCTCTAATCTGACAGGTCTTCGAGTATCTTGTAGGTTTGCAGCGTTGGCAAAAAACTTTGGATTTCAAGCACCCGGTTTTTGAGTTTTGGGCAATGAAACCTTTCAGGTGCTTTAAGACCTAAAAGGTTAGTGAGGTGTGAGGGGTGTGTTTTTTGCAGTGTTTTAAATGGAACAGAGTCTGATGGGAAGGATAACCTAAAAGGTCGTCAAGCACCTTGGAGGTTGTTGCTTGTCAAAACAAGCTTACACCGCCCATAGTACGGTACAAAAATGCTCAAGAAGAATATCGTGTTGTTTGGATATTCCTTGCATTGTCTAAACATTAAATTATGGATAAAATTTAGCCTAAATATCCGGTGTTTTTATTTGCGCTTAATGAGAGTTTTCTATGTCTCCAGCAGATCCTTCCCAATATCTTTCCTATAATAGATTTTGTCAAAACAGATTTTATTCATCTCCCGGTAACAATTATCTATTGCTTCCTGAATGTTTTTTCCCGGACAACTGATAGCGAGAACCCGCCCCCCTGATGTAAGTGTTTTTCCATCTTTAATTTGAGTACCTGCATGAAAAACATTGTCCTGATTCAAGTTTTCCAGACCAAATATTTCTTTTCCCTTTTCATAATCATTGGGGTAGCCGCCCGAGGCTGCGATTACAGCAACTCTTGATCCATCTTCCGTTGCTACTTTTTTGTTCGATAACTTACCATCAGTGCTGTCAATTATCAAATCCAGTAGGTCTGTGCGCAATCTGGGAATTACCACCTGAGTTTCTGGGTCGCCCATCCGGCAGTTGTATTCGATGACCTTGGCTTGCCCGTCACAAAGGATCAATCCAAAGAATAGAAACCCGGTATAGGGAATATTTTCTTTTTTCAAACCGTCAATAGTTGGCTGAATGACGGAATCAATTACCTGCTGTTTTAATTGTTCGTCAAAAAAGGGTACCGGGGAAACAGAGCCCATTCCACCTGTGTTGGGGCCCTCATCGTTTTCACCTACTCTTTTATAATCCTTTGCCTCGGGAAGCAGTGCAAAATTATTGCCGTCAGTTAAAGCAAAAACAGAAAATTCAATACCATCAAGGAACTCTTCTATAACTACTTTAGATGAGGCAGCGCCAAATTTCCCATCCAGCATTTCTTTTAGCTGAGCTTTGGCTTCCTCACGATCTTTAATTATCAACACACCTTTGCCTGCTGCAAGACCGTCAGCTTTTAATACATAGGGACCTTCATTATTATCGATATAATTTAAACCGTCCGATAAATTAGAAGTGTCAATTTCAAGGTAGGCTGCTGTTGGGATGGTGTATTTTTTCATAAAAGCTTTAGCAAAACTTTTACTGCCCTCCAATCTCGCGCCTTTACTTCCGGGTCCAAGTACTCTTAATTGGGGAAGTCCATCATCACCTGAAAGCTGATCGGCAAGTCCATCTACCAATGGCGCTTCAGGGCCGATAACGACAAGACCGATATCGTTTTTTTGGATAAAAAGCCTGAGCGCATCATAGTCATTGTGATCTATATTGATATTGCTGCCGGTCAAGAGCGTCCCTGCATTGCCGGGTGAAAAGAAAATTTTACCTGTTTTTTGACTTTTTTTAAGTGCCTTACCTAAGGCGTGCTCACGACCCCCGCTTCCAAGTATCAGAATATTCATTCAGCCTATTTTTTAGTGATTTCTACAAAAATGTAAAGATAAGCCCGATTCCAATGAAATAAAAACCACAATTAGAGCATTTATTTTGGCACGCTTTTAAAATGGCAGTACTTTCGTGCTTTGATTCTAACCCATAACGGAAGTGACTTTTGGTTTAAATTTGTCGATCATACCGGATTATTAAGTATAGTTGTCAAAGTTTAAACCGTATAGAATTGAATAAGCCTTATTTTGGGTAG
>SLKL01000122.1 GCA_007134625.1 Saprospiraceae bacterium | reverse complement strand
TATGCAGCATACGATGAAGAGCAAAAAAAGTTTCTAATCAATATTGGCTTAATTCCTACCAGACCCGGAAGTTATTTAATAAGCATGAAGGATATTACATTTACCAATGAACTTCGCAATATCCACCTATTGTATAATCATATGTTTTCGGATGATCATCTCAGGATACAATGGGATCGATGCGCCAAAATAGACGGCATTAGCGTGGCATTTCCTGAAGGCAAACATCTCTTTCGTGTAAGGTAGTTTTTTTGAATAATGACGAAGTAAGAAGATGGTCTATCATGTAAATACACCTAATAAAATGAAAGGGATTGACAATAAAGATTATCCCCCCAATCACTCATACCTCAAGGACTCAATAGGGTCCAGACGGGAAGCCCTGATAGCCGGATAAAGTCCAGAAACCAAACCCACAATAGTACAGGTGACGAATCCCAGAATAATCCATGCCCAGGGTACGATGAAGCTACCACCAAGGAAGATGGTCACTACGTTTCCAACCAAAATTCCAAGAAAAACACCGGCTATACCGCCTAACTGACAAATTATGATTGCTTCAAGCAAAAACTGACTGATGATGGTCTGACGAGTTGCACCGAGTGCTTTGATAATTCCAATTTCTCTTGTTCTTTCCGTAACAGAAACAAGCATGATATTCATCAACCCAATGGCTGCACCGAGTAATGTTATGAATCCTATCCCAATAGCTCCCATTCTCAAGGTAACGGTATTGTCCCGGATAATTGACACCAGATTTTGGCTGTACTCAATATCAAAATCATTCTCCTCCCCTACTCTCATGCCCCGCACATTACGCATGACTCCGATGGCATGTTCTCTCGCTTCATCCAATGAGGCGTGAAAAGGCACCTGAACAGTAAGTCGATAGTGAGTTCTGTCTGTCGCATAGAATCTTCGGGCGTTGAGTAAAGGGATTACTGCCATTCTATCAGTAGCCTGATTCAGTGAAGCGCCCTGACTAACAAAAGTTCCCACCACGGAGTACCTTCTTCCATCAAGAGTTACACTCCTGCCAATCGCACTTTCGTGGTTTCCATTAAATAAAACCCTTACCATATCGTGCCCAAGGACAATGACCTGACTACCGTTTTCTAATTCAACCGGTGAAAAGAAACGTCCGGCCCTGATCTCTCTGCCAAAGACCATCAGGTAATTTTCATTCACCCCAGTAATAGTCACATTGGGGTTGGATTGCTCATTTCCGGCTGTTAGGGTAGCATTAGACTTTGCATCCTGCCTGATAGAAATTACTGAGGGGTAATCCATGGAATTTTGAAAGGCCATAGCTTGCCTGAAACTGACGGGATCACCTACCCTCATGGTTCTACCCCCACGACGCCCCATCGTCTCCACATTTCTTCTTTCAATGTTAAATGAATTGGCTCCGAGACTGGAAAAATTCTGGCTCATGGAGTAAATAGCCACATCAATGGCAGTCAAAATTCCTACCACTGCCATAATCCCAAAGGCGATGATGAGCATAGTTAAAATAGTTCGCAGCAGATTCGCCCGAATATTTTTTAAGGAAATCAGAATATTTTGCAGGAGTGATACCATAATTCAAATATAGAAAAAATAGAGTGGGTTGGGGGAGCTTTTTCGACTATTGCGGTCTGATAACAGACCAATTAATCAAAAACAGACTGAATCAACCGGAGAGACTCAAGGTGGATGGAACCGTTTGTCGCAAGAATGGATTTTTCGGAAACAAATTGATGGTCGTTTTTCCAGGAACTCACAGTCCCGCCTGCTTCCTGTAAAATCAAACTACCTGCTGCTACATCCCACTCATTGAGTCCATACTCATAAAACCCATCGAAATGACCGGCTGCTGTATAGGCAAGATCAATTGCAGCAGAGCCCATGCGCCTTACCCCTCTGGAAGAAAGGATAAACTTTTTTAATAGTTCTAAATACTCATCCAACAGTCCAAAATCATGGTACGGAAAACCCGTAGCGATGAGTGCACCTTTTAGTTCGTGATTTTTGGAAACTGATATAGGCTTACTGTTAAGCTTAGCCCCTTTCCCTTTTATTGCAGAAAAGTTTTCCTCCGTAGTCGGTATTGATACCACACCCGCCAAATATTCAGATCGATACTTGAGCGCAATACTTACGGAAAAAACAGGCAGGCCATGGACAAAGTTAGTCGTACCATCCAATGGGTCGATCACCCATACCAATTCGTCATCTGTATCTACAGTAACTTCTTCTTCGGTAAGAAAACCAGCCGGTAACAGCTCGTGCAGACGCTCTGTGAGCATTGACTCAGCGGTTTTATCTACATATGAAACCAGGTCATTGTGTCCCTTGAGTTCGATATCATCCAACTCTAATTTTCTTTGCTGCTTTTTTATCCAATCACCGACCTCAGTGGCAATACCAATGAGGTCAGTTTCAAAGGAAGCGGGTAAGTCTGCGGTGGTCATAAACGAAAAATTATCCCATTTCAGCCACCACCTCTTTCACCTGAGGCACCATTCTTTTGAGCATACCTTCGATACCGGCTTTAAGTGTAACCGTAGACGAAGGGCAGCCACTGCATGCACCCTGCATGACAAGGGTAACAATCCCGTCCTCATAAGCCTTGAACTCGATGTTTCCACCATCCATTTCAACAGCCGGCTTGACATAAGTTTGGATCATGTCCTTGATTTTTACCACAATATCAGCATCGTCGCCGGAGTAATCTTCAGCCTCCATTTCCCATTCCTTTTTGGCTTCCTCATAGCCTTCATTTATGATGCCTTTACCCGACTCAATATACTCTTTGATGTGAGATTTTAGGTTGAGCATAATATCTTCCCAAGCATAATTGAGTTCTTTGGTAACCGTAACAAAATTATTGCAGATGTAAACTCCTTTTACGTAGGGCAGCGAAAAAAGATCGGCTGCAAGCGGACTCCACTCTTTGGCTGTTTCTTCCTCCATGAAGTCAGCTGTACCTTGAAACAGCATCTTATTGGTTACATATTTTAGTGATTCCGGATTGGGTGTTTGCTCCGTATATAGCATCACAGGACTTTTTGTAGTCGTTGACATAATATTCCTTTTTAGGGTTTAACGCAAAAAGAAGGGTTTGGTTTCCTTAAGCGACTATTATTTACAATGGAAGGGTTTTTACAATCCGATGTATCTGAAGAAAAAAAGAAATTGCTCAATTATTCAAGCGATTTAAAATCTGACTAAGGCTATTTCTCTTGGGATTCATTTCAATTTCAATTTCAGATTGACCTAAATTAAAACTCACCTGATCAAAGAAATACCTATTTCCGGAGATACCTGCTATAGAAGCTACTTTTACTTCTTCATTAATGGGAAGCCTCAAAAGGCTATTGCAGTTTTTGTAGGGATTGTCAGCATCCCAACCATTCAAAATGACTAAGGTATTATGATTTTTGAAAGTTACAAATGAGGTGGTGTTCTTTTGGGTAAAACCTTCAGCATGTATCAAGCAAACATCAGACCCATGAGGCATAAGCAATTCACTTCCAACTGTGTACCACCCTTCATCGCTAACTGTAAACTCATATCCCCAGGTCGTTTCCTGTACTCCGTCCACTATTGATTCTCTCTCAACATATTCTACATCCGTGGAGTAAAAAATCCATTTATAACTCTCTTTATCACGTTTAAATAAATACACATCCTTCCTTTCCTCTTCACTAAGCCACCTAATAAGAGGTGGGTTATCGGGGTT
>SLKL01000330.1 GCA_007134625.1 Saprospiraceae bacterium | reverse complement strand
GGATTCGGTTATTCCAGCATTTGCAGAGTTCCAGGTGGTGATAAAGGGGCGTTGCGCTTCTGCAAAATTGATCCCAAGAAAAAAAACCAATCCAAAGGCAAGTATCCGTGTAAGCATAGCAGTAGAAATTTGTCTGAACTCGTAAAGTTAAGAAAAATTTAAGAAACTGCCAAAAAATTATGTTGACTTTTGACCTTTGACTGCCTGCCCTCCCCAAGCCACTTGGGGACGGGTTGACTGCAACTTAGCTTGGATTGTAAAAAGGTACTTATCTTTGTAACCTCAGTCATGCCTGTGGCTTGATAAACTCTCTCTGTGGTGAAATTAAAACTTCTAATTACAACAGACTCTTTCATTCCAAGCATTTTAACCTGAAATCTTTGTCCGGTAAATTAGCTTTTTTCTTCTGCCTTAGTAAATAATGTAAATTCTTGTGGAGCGTATCTGTTGTTTGCAAATTTGTATATCAGAAAGGAATCTTCATAGTGGACTCACAAATTGAAATTCAATCCCAAACCCACTCCACAGCATCAACATGCATATTCAACCAATGAAAGGGGCCATCGCTTAAATTCCACTTCACCTTTAGATCTGTTGGTATTCGGACACCATTAAAATTCTTGTATCCGTTTTCATTTACTGTAATTACCCATTCTTCAAGGGTAAATTCACCGTCTTTTTCAAAATATCGCCCGGCATTAAAGCTCTTCAAATCACCACTGTGGTCAAACTTAAAAAGTCCTTCAACTTCCTTGTTTCCAAATGACATTTTTGCTAATGCTGATGTAGAGTCTACCTCTTCCCAAGCTATACTTCGGTGAAGTGCAGCTTGCGGATACCAAACCAACTCTGCCAGCCACCTCAATAAACTACCTTGATCTGTTTCAGGTCCGCTTGCATCAGCAATAGGTATCACTGACATCAATCTGATGTTCATATTTCCCCTACCCGAAAGATAGCTGTCCATTCCTGACAGGTGAAATCCCGGAAGCATGTTCACCTCGGCTTTCCAGATAAAAGCGGGTTCATTGGGATTTATCCATTGTCGGGATTTAAAGGGCATCCATTTGCCATCCGGACTCGTTCTCATTTTACCACTTTGCCTTAAAAACAGCTTTTCCGGAAAAGGCTGATTCAAAGCATTGGAATTATTCAACCAGTTTTTCACAATTTCGGGCAATTCGTCAAATCGCTCTTTAACCTCCTCTTTTTCTAATACGGACATCTGGGAGGTATAAGTCAGGTGTTCCATTTTTTCTTTAATAGTATTCTCCATGCCCCATTGACCTACTCCTACTGCCACAGCAAAAATGATGATGAGATTGGCTATGGTTCCATAGCTGGCCTCCTTCCAATCCAGTATAATTAGTGTCTGAGAAATAATCACTGTCACAATAGTCGGTATCCACCACCACAAATAACCTACCCAGAAAGCATAAAGGCAGAAAAAGAATATCAGAGAACAAAACAACCACAATATTCCAAGTGGCCTCGATATGGGTTTTGTCAAATGGCTGATTTCTATGAGATTAAAGGACTTTATAAAACCTACCAAATGAATGATGGAATGCAGTACCAATACTATTACAAAAAAATGCTTCATAAAATTTCGCAGGTAAATAGAACGCTCAGCAAGCAATTACAAAAATAGCTTAAATTACTATGAGAAAAGTATATCTACTTCTAAAACCTGAGAAAAAGAATAATCCTGCAAAGCTTAAATCAAAAAAATGCGCTTAATAACAGCACATATCTTATCTTCGCACCTTTAAAAGGCATTTTAAAAATATCCCCCAATGATCCATCCGGAAAGATACCTGGTTACTTCTGCTTTACCTTATGCCAATGGACCGCTACACGTAGGTCATTTATCAGGAGCCTACCTGCCCGCAGATGTTTATGTGAGATTTCTCAGAATAATGGGAAAAGATGTTGTTTTTGTATGCGGATCTGATGAACACGGAGCTGCAATTACCCTAAAAGCCAGAAAAGAAGGAGTAAGCCCAAGGGAAATCATTGACGAATACCACACTCAATTCAAAGATTCATTCGAAAAAATTGGGCTTTCGTTTGATGTATATCACCGCACATCAGCAGAATTACACCATGAAACCTCTGCTGCTTTTTTCAAGAAACTTTACGAGCTGGATAAGTTTAAAAAGATCGAAAGTGAACAGTATTACGACGAGTCTATATCGCAGTTTCTCGCAGACAGATATATAAAAGGAGAATGCCCCAAATGTGGATACGCTGAAGCCTATGGGGATCAATGTGAAAACTGTGGAAGTTCGCTTAGTCCAACAGACCTGATAAATCCCTTCTCTGTAATCAGCGGAAACAGTCCGGTGTTGAAAAAAACTTTTCACTGGTACCTTCCACTGGATGAACACGAAGAGTGGTTGAGAGAATACATTCTCAAAGGTGAACTCGAAGGAAAGGAACATCACGAACCCCACGATTGGAAAAATCACGTCATCGGCCAATGTAAATCCTGGTTGGACGGCGGGCTTGAAGCAAGGGCTATGACTCGCGATCTGGATTGGGGAGTGGATGTACCCAAAGATATTCCCGGAGCAGAAGGAAAGAAATTATATGTATGGTTAGATGCGCCGATTGGCTATATTTCAGCTACAAGACAATGGGCGATTGACAGGGCAAAATCCAATCCGGACTACAGTGAAGATGATTGGAAAAAATACTGGATGGATGATAAAAGTGCTTTGATTCATTTTATCGGAAAAGACAATATTGTTTTCCACTGCCTCATTTTTCCCGTTATACTGAAGTCCCATGGAGAATACGTACTTCCGGTCGATGTGCCGGCCAATCAATTTATGAATCTTGAAGGGCAGAAGATCTCCACTTCAAGAAACTGGGCGGTATGGCTGAAAGACTATCTCGAAAGATGGGAAGGCAATGAAGACTCACTCAGGTATTACTGTATTAAAAACATGCCCGAGCAAAAGGACAGTGAATTTACCTGGAAGGGTTTTCAGGAAGCCCACAATAACGAATTGGTCAACAATCTGGCGAATTTTGTCAATAGGGTAATCGTACTTACCAACAAGTACTACGAAGGGATAGTCCCTGAATTTGATGAGGATATCAGCTTGGAAGGCAATGGCGACATGGGAATGCCTTCCTATCACGAAACGGAAATGATGGATCTTTTTGATCGTCTGGATCAAATGTGTCAATCCATCAGGAATAAAGAACTAAGGGCTGCTTTGAAGCAGATTATGGAAATCTCATCCTATGGAAATCAATTCCTGCAAAATCATGAACCCTGGAAATTACAAAAGGAAGACCCCGATACAGTGAAGGTGATAATGAATATGGGTTTACAAATAGTTACAGCGCTGTCGGTTGCCATTTATCCCTTCTTACCTTTTACTTCGCACAAGATGCGAAAGATGTTGAATCTCCCTGCACTCAAGGGCGATGCTGAGTTTTTGGATTTATTGAACCACCTGTGTGAAGGAGACCACCTTTTGCCTGTTGGACATCAGATTGGACAAGCGGAGCACCTTTTCTCACGTATTGCAGATGATTTAATTGAAAAAGAGATTGAACTATTGAAAAAAGGAAACGAAGAGGAAGTACAGGAAGAAAACAGCTTTCTCCCGTTGAAAGAAAATATTGGATTCGACAGCTTTGTAGGTCTTGATCTTAGAACCGGCACAATCACCGCTGCGGAAAAAGTGCCGAAAACTGATAAACTTCTCAAATTGGAAGTTGATCTCGGTTTTGAAAAGAGAACCATAGTTTCGGGCATTGCTCAACATCATCCTGCAGATAAAGTAGTCGGGCAAAAAGTCACGGTAGTAGCCAATCTGGCACCGAAAAAATTAAGAGGTATCCTATCCAACGGTATGATACTAATGGCTGAAGATCAGAATGGTCGACTGGAGTTTGTGGCTCCACCGGCAGATTTTGAAAATGGACATCAGGTAAGATGAAAAATCCTCAGGCATACAAATGGCTGATCATTGGTCTATTGCTGGCGATAGGTATATGGTCATCAGTTGAAATGCTCAACAGACCTTTGTGGGGTTATTTACCACTCTTTGCATTCTGGTCATTCTGGAACGCTTTGGTCATAATTCTGGGCTGGAATCCATTAGGCAACCTAAAACAGCGCTTGCTTTTCTTTTTGCCCATACTATCAGGCATCTTACTAACATTGGCTTTCCCGCCATTTCCACTTCCCGTCATTGCCATGTTGGGTTTTGTTCCACTTTTACTAATGGTTGATCAAAGAAAGGCACAAAACTTCAGCAATCGGGATTTACTTTTTGCAGGATATCACGCTTTTATAAACTGGAATATTCTCGCTACATTCTGGGTAGCCAATACAGCCTTTGCTGCCGGCATTTTTGCCATCGTCGTAAACAGTCTTTTGATGCTCATTCCCTGGGCTTTATTCCTGTTGATGAAAAACCGGATGGGACACTTCAAATTGGCAATTGCCTTCATTGCATTCTGGATGAGTTTTGAGTTTCTTCATCATCGGTGGGAACTGACCTGGCCCTGGCTTACTCTTGGAAATTCGCTTTCCGGATTGCCCTTTATAGCGCAGTGGTACGAATACACCGGGACTATGGGCGGTTCATTGTGGTTGCTTGGAGGCAATTGGTGGTTGTATATTGTCCTGAAAAGAAGATTTGAAGGCTATCGACTATCAGCTAAAAATCTCTTCCTATATCGATTCTTACCGTGGTTAATAATTCCCATTGGTTTTTCTGCACTCCTGTATTTTCAGGAAGATATACCTGCATCGGATACTGTAAAAGTAGCTGTAATCCAACCCAATTTTGAACCGCATTATGAAAAGTTTACTATACCCTATGCTCAGCAACTTGAACTGATGGTGGCACAAATTCAGGATGCACTGGAGGAAGGAGCTGAATTAGTAGTATTACCTGAAACCATGATAAGAGTTGGACTTCATGAGCATGAAACCGACAGAAGCATTCAAAAATTACAGCAGGTTTTAGAATCTTTTCCGGATGCACATATCATCGCAGGTCTGAATTCGCATTACATTTTTGACCGCAATAATATTGACCCTGATTTTCTACGCATTCATGTAAACGCTGTTGGAGATACCACCTTTTGGGAGTCGCACAACAGTGCCGGTTTGATAGACAGAAGCGGACTAACTGATGTTTACTTCAAATCTAAATTGGTACCCGGGGCAGAGATATTCCCCTATGCGAATTTATTGTTTTTCATGGAAGGACTGGTGGATAAATTAGGCGGCAGTACAAGTGGGGTCCGAACTCAACAGGAACGTTCAGCTTTTAAAATCGGAACAAAGGGATTTGCACCGGTGATTTGTTATGAATCCATTTTTGGTGAATACCATCAAGGGTATTTTGAGGCGGGTGCAGGTGCCATTGTTATCATGACCAATGACGGATGGTGGGACAACACTCCAGGCCACATACAACATTTACATTTCGGTACCCTTCGGGCTATTGAGTACCGCAAAGAAATAGCGCGATCAGCTATTACGGGAATCAGTGGCTTCATTGATCAGCGAGGACGAATCCTGTCTCCTACATCCTACGAAGAAAAAGCGACTGTGATAAAGGACCTTCACCTCAATTACCACAAAACCTTTTATGCCCGCAATGGAGACATCTTAGGTCGGTTCATGCTGTTAATCAGTTTGGGTCTCATTTTACTGTGGATTGCAATGGAAGTGAAGCGGAAGGATGAGGAGCAATTTTCTCCCAAATAATTTTTTTTAAAATTATCCCCTTTTTTTTTGGAAAGTAAAAGGTTTTTGCTGTAGCTTTGGCTTATTCAAATTCTTATTTCCCCCCTGAATATATTTACTTTTCTAACAAAAAATCATAATTTTATGAAAAACAAAAACCTTAATTTGATTTCAGCAATAATATTGTTTTTTTTTATTGCACCAGTATTTTTATTTTCTCAATCCGGATTTGATTCCGATAAAATTCCAATAGGAGAACGTCCTCCAATTGACTTAAACAACGTCCCTCAGGATGCCTACTATCAAGATGTAGTATATGTGAAGTTCAAGCTTGATGCTGAAGATTTTCTGAATGAAAGACTTATTCAAGCTTCGAGAAACCAATCAGTTCAATTGGGTATTGAAGAACTGGATGATCTAAATCTCCGCTTTGGCATTTCAGAGTACAAATCACTGATTCATGAACTTTACACCTATCGCGCTCAGGATCCCGAAAAAATAGAGCGACACAAAAGTTGGGGGTTTCATTTATGGTACGCATTATCATTTGACAGCGAGGCAACAGTTCTTGATCTCGTGAATGAATTGATGGAACTTGATCTGGTTGAAATTGCAGAGCCGGTTTTCAGGATTACTCCTGTTCTTCCGGTTGATGCAAGAGAAATTACAGAAGAAGAGATAAGGGCAGCCTATCGTATGAGCCCCAATGATCAATTTTACGGTCTCCAATGGGGATTTAATAATACCGGTCAGGATATTCTCGGTAATAACGGAACTCCGGGTGCTGATATTAGTGCCGAAGCTGCATGGGAGATAGTTACCGGAAATCCAGATATCATTGTTGCTGTTATTGATGATGGAATTCAGTATAACCACCCAGACCTTGAGGATAATATGTGGCCTGGAATTGGTCCGGAAGGCACAAATACCACTCCCGGAAATCATGGATCTCACGTGGCAGGAACTGTTGCTGCATCCTCAAATAACGGTATAGGTGTAGCGGGCACAGCAGGAGGTGACGGTACTGCCGGTTCAGGAGTGCAACTCATGAGTCTTGATATATTTAATGGAAATCATGGGATGAATAATTTACAATTGAATATTTATGCTGCAGATAATGGAGCTGCAATCTCTCAAAATAGTTGGGGATACTCTGTTTCAGGGGTATTTAATCAAATAGATCTCGATGGTATAGATTATTTCAATGAAAATGCCGGAGGTGATGTGATGGATGGTGGAATTACCATATTTGCTGCAGGCAAC
The DNA here is from genome assembly GCA_007134625.1 of Saprospiraceae bacterium. Lineage (GTDB taxonomy): Bacteria > Bacteroidota > Bacteroidia > Chitinophagales > Saprospiraceae > PWJY01. The sequence continues at coordinate 6,922 of SLKL01000330.1, read as the reverse complement.
TCCAATAGCAGCAGTAACTGGTATCCTGCATATTACTCAGGAACGCTTGCAGTAGCTTCTACAAACAATAACGATGTGAAATCCGGTTTTTCCAATTTTGGATCCTGGATAGATATTTCAGCTCCGGGTAGTGATATTGCTAGCACAGGTGGTGGTAGTAATTATATGTGGATGTCCGGTACTTCAATGGCTTGCCCACATGTTTCCGGTGTAGCTGCTTTATTATTGTCTCATAGTCCGGGCACCTTGACCAATCAGGAATTATGGGATTTATTAGTGGAAAATACAGATGACATTGACCCGCTCAACCCCAATCATTCAGGTCAACTTGGATCGGGAAGACTAAATGCCTTTGCGGCTTTGGAAGCACTCATTGCAGGTCAGGGACCACTGTACACAATAACTGCAACATCAGGACCGAACGGTAATATAAGTCCTTCCGGTGACGTATCGGTACCTGAAGGTAATGACCGTACTTTTACAATAACCCCCAATTCAGCTTATGTGGTAGAAGACGTATTGGTCGATGGGAGCAGCGTAGGGGCAGTCAGTTCTTACACTTTTACTAATGTAACCGAAGATCATACCATACATGCAACTTTTGCCCCTGCTCCGCAGTATATCATAACTGCAAGCGCGGGGTCAAACGGATCTATATCTCCATCAGGTGATGTAAGTGTTACTCAGGGATTTGATCAAACTTTTTCCATTTCTGCTGATCCCGGTTACGTTATTAGTGATGTTGTGGTAGATGGCAGCAGCGTAGGGGCAGTCAGCAGTTATACATTTACAAATGTTCAGGGTCCACATACTATTTACGCTGAATTTGCCGGAGATCCTTGTAATGTAAGTAGTCTGCCATATTCAGAATCCTTCAATGGCCCAGGAGTTCCCGATTGCTGGAGTTCAAATTCCATCAGCGGTGGATTAAACTGGCAACAGGGTAGTTTTAATGGTGGTTTATCAGGTTCAAACAACTACATTTATGCAAGAGCTACCGGAAATAATGCGCAATCTGCTGATTTAATAAGCCCTTCTTTTGACTTTTCAAATTACAGTGGTGTCAATCTTCAGTTTACTCATTATTATAACCATTTCAGGAGTTCTGCTACCTTATCTTACAGTACAAATGGGGGTAGTAGCTGGACAACTATACAGACATGGAATTCTTCTACTTCCAACCCTACTGCATTTGATCAGACAATAGCCGGATTAGCCGGACAATCTGATGTAATCCTCAGGTGGAGGTTTACCTTTGACGGAGGAGGAAGTCCAAATAGCAATAAGTCTTGGAGTGTTGATGATATAATCATTACCTCTGACGACCCGATTACCCAATACGAGATTACGGCAACTGCCGGTGCAGGCGGTTCAATAAGTCCATCGGGAGTAATATTGGTAGATGAAGGCAGTAATCAGACTTTTGTTGTTTCAGCATCCAGCGGATACGAGATTGAGGATGTATTGGTAGATGGCAGTAGTGTGGGAGCGGTCAGTTCTTATACTTTCAGCAATGTCTCACAAAATCATACCATTTCAGCTTCGTTTTCTGAAGTGGAGCCCGTACCTCAATACGAGATTACGGCAACTGCCGGTGCAGGCGGTTCAATCACTCCTTCCGGAGTTGTAGTAGTAGATGAGGGTAGTAATCAGACTTTTGATATTTCAGCATCCAGCGGATACGAGATTGAGGATGTATTGGTAGATGGCAGCAGCGTAGGTGCAGTCAGTTCTTATACTTTCAGTAATGTATCGCAAAATCATACCATTTCAGCTTCGTTTTCTGAGGTGGAAGTCGGAGATTGTGTAATCAACGATCTGCCACATTTAGAAGACTTTGATTCATCCAGTGAAATTCCGGAGTGCTGGGATGCAAATATCGCATCCGGATCAGGTAACGGCTGGGAAGTGGGAACTTTCAGTGGTGGGCTTAGCGGAACAACCGGTGATTATGCATATTGTAGAGTTGTTGGCAATACTGAAATTAATGCCAACTTATATAGCATCGAATTTGATTTCAGCAATTATACGGGTATTAATGTTTCATTTACACATTATTATCAACACTTCAGAAGCTCTGCAACTTTTTACTACAGTACAGATGGAGGAAGTCAGTGGACTCAGGTTCAATCATGGAATTCTTCGACCTCCAACCCTGCAGATTTTTCACAGACCATTTCTCAACTTGATGGACAAAGTTCAGTGATATTCAGATGGAATTTCAATTTTACCGGAGGTGGAAATCCCAATGCTGGGAAATCCTGGAGTGTTGACGACTTTGAAGTTACAGGAAGCAGTCAACAACAAAGCACCTTTGATCCTGGTACAGTGATTGGTGATGATTTGACAGAAAAAGAATTAGAAATTCTTCTTTATCCCAATCCAAGCCGATCAGATGTTTATCTCCAATTCAATATGGACAAGGAAGAGGTTCAAATTAGTTTGATTTCTTCAAATGGTCAGATTTTAAAAGATTTCCTATTAGAAGATGTAAAAGCTGATAAATCTTATCCGGTTAATCTGAGCGATATTAAAGCAGGAATGATATTTCTGAAAATCAATACAGGCTCAGAAATAGAAATAAAACGAGTCGTCCGGATGGACTAAAAAGTACTCTATAAAAAAAGGGCTAATTAATTAGCCCTTTTTTTTATTTTAATCCGCAAAATTAGCTGAATTTTGCAGCCGTGTTATCAGCAGAGAAAAAAGCGTATGTTGAGCTCCATATTGCTGTATTGCTATTCGGCTTTACTGCCATACTGGGAGACCTGATTAGCCTGTCAGCCGTTGAACTGGTTTGGTACAGAGTACTTATAGCCGGAATCAGTTTTCTGTTTTTTTTCCGTGTGAGAAATACATTGAAAAAAATGCCCCGCGAACTGGTTTTGAAGTACCTGGGAATAGGCGCCATTGCTGCACTCCACTGGGTTACTTTTTTCGGTGCTATCAAATTGGCCAATGCATCTGTTGCTTTGGTTTGTCTTGCAACTACCTCTTTTATGACATCCATCATGGAGCCGATAATCGTAAAGCGACCATTTTACTGGTATGAGACCGCACTGAGTATATTGATTATCCCCGGCATGGTACTCATCGTACAATCTCTCGAAGCTGATTTTTATCTGGGAATGATAGTTGGTTTTATATCAGCCTTTCTGGCTGCCACTTTTGGTATTCTCAATAAAAAAATGATCACGCGATCTGACCCTTTGACTATTTCAGCCATTGAAATGGGAGGTGCCTATCTCTTCATTAGCATTCTACTCATCATCCTTTGGGGGATGGGTAATACAGTAAATCTCAATCCCTCTTTTTCTGACTGGATTTATATTCTGGTGCTTGCATTATTGTGTACTACTCTTGCTTATGCACTTTCATTAAAGGCACTCAATCACCTTTCTGCTTTTGCAACTGCCCTTACCATCAATCTCGAACCTATCTACGGGATTTTACTCGCCATAGTCATCCTAAAGGACCATCACGAATTATCCACACAGTTTTATATCGGAGGAGCAATGATACTTTTGGCGGTTTTTAGCTATCCAGTGGTAAATAAGAGATTCAGGAAAAAGACTTACTCCTCATAAAACCACTCCATCATTTCCGATGGTTTTAAAACGCTTTTCTTTCCCCTGTCTAAATCCCTTCTTACTCTTCCGTGGTGTAGTTGAATCAGGCGATCTCCGTAATCAACAGCTTCTTTCATGTTGTGCGTAACCAAAAGTGCTGTAATCCTTTTTTCTCTGATAATCTGATCTGCCAATTGCATGATTTTCGTGGCAGACTTGGGATCAAGAGCAGCTGTAGGTTCATCCAATAGTAGAATCTCCGGAGGATCAAAAGTCGCCATCAACAATGCCATAGCTTGTCTCTGACCCCCCGACAATTGATATGCCTGAGTGTACAGTTTGTTTTCCAGCCCCATGGACAGACTTGACAAGCGCTCAGCCACTTCATCCTGAAAGGCTTTCCCTAAACCAAGTCTTAAACCTTTAGACTTTTTCCTCAATGCCGCCATTCGGAAATTTTCCAAAACAGTTAGGTCCGGAGCGGTGCCTGCACCCGGATCCTGAAAAATACGAGCTATCACTGCTGCACGATTGTAATCCGGTTTTTTGACAATGGATTTTCCACCAATCAGAATATCGCCTGTTTCGGGAAAAATAGTTCCTGCAATGAGATTCAACAAAGTAGATTTTCCGCTGCCGTTACCACCAATGAGGATGTTGAAAGATTCGTTTTGCAAGGTCAGATTAATTTTGTCTAAAGCCTTGAAGGATTGATTACCTCCAATGGAAAAACTTTTGCTCAAATTTTTGACTGATAGCACAAGTACGAATTTTTTTTTAAGGGAAAAATTAAATGTCGCGATGTCTTTCCCAATGGTTCTGCCTTTCTACTTCATCGAGTATCGTAAGGTAATTCTGATAACGCAAATCACTGATGGTTCCATCCTCTAATGCAGCTTTTACAGCGCATCCGGGCTCATTTCTATGTGTGCAATTGTGGAATCTGCAATTGCTTGATACTTCGAAAAACTCCCTGAAATTATGAGCGACATCCAACACCTCCATATTGTTGTAGGAGAGGGTTTTGATACCCGGTGTATCGATGATGGCAGTATTTGCATCCAATTGAAAAAGCTCGGCAAAAGTAGTGGTATGCTGTCCTTTTCCGGAGTAATCAGAGATATCCCCGGTCCTCAAATTAAGTGATGGTTCAATGGCATTGAGCAAGGTAGATTTTCCAACACCGGATTGCCCACTTATCAAGGTAGTTTTATTATTGAGTAATGCGCGCAATTCATCTATACGACTACCGTCTATCGCGGAAACAACAATGGTTCCATAGCCTATTTTTTCATAAAGACCGCAGAGGTATTTAGCTATGAGCAGATCATCTTCACTGTACAAATCAGATTTATTAAAACAAATGATAACAGGTATATCTCTCGGCTCAGTCAATAATAAAAACCGGTCTATAAACCCCTGCTTCAAATTGGGCTGAACTACAGTAACAATCAATAGTGCCTGATCAATATTGGATGCCAGTAAGTGGAGATGGTGTTTTTGCCGGGGGGATTGTCTGACAACGTAGTTCGTTCTGTTTTCTATTTTTGTGATCAGACCGGTATTTTCTTTTTCATCCATTTCAAGCTCTACAATATCGCCCACACCTACCGGATTAGTCAACCTTTTACCATCGAGTCGAAACTTACCCCTTATCCGGGCATCTACGACCTCATTGGTATCCATCAAAAGTACCTGATACCAGCTTCCCGTGGACTTTATCACCTTTCCCCTGGATTTCACACTCATCGGATTTTACTTTTGTTAATGCGCTAAAGGTAGAGATTTCTGATTCTGCGCATTGGACCCGGACAACTGTATTGATGGCAGCTCATACAACTCTCCACTAAAACCTCATAATGTTCAGAAAGTTGTGAGTAGTCAGACTCCTGAAACTGCTTAACGGCAGCCAGAAATGCCTTGCCAAGTAAATGATATTTTTCAGATGCTACCTGATTTTCATCAGTTGGCTCAGCTGTAAAAAGTTCTTCTGTGGGAAAAGTGATTTTCGGGTGTTTACCTGCTTTTAGTTCGTCCTTTACTCTATCCATATCATCATACATGAAACGCATCAATAAAGCCAATTCACTATCTTCATTGGGACTAAAAACAGAAGGTGTGTTCTTAGACTCCTCCTTGACCTGCTCTGACCCACATGCCAGAATAAGTGAAGCGCACAATATGGTAAGGAAAAATATTCTCAAGTCTTTAATTTTTTACAAAAATAGTAAATCAAACCCTAATTCTGAAATCTCGAATGATTTTCACCGCTATTTGAAATACAAAGTGGTTTAAAATCCAACTCATTTGGGAGTCCTTCAACATGAGAATAAACAGCTATTAGGAAAAAATAATTAGGGCCTGGCTATTGGCTTCTGGTCTCTGGCTTCTGGTCTCTGGCTTCTGGTCTCTGGCTTCTGGCTATTGGCAACTAGTTTCTAGCTGCTAGCTTTGGGCTGCATTTGAGGGGGCTTGATACGCATAATACATAGCAACGAACCATGGTTTTTAGAATCTTGTACCTTGAATCTTGAGTATGTGACCATTCCTAATTCGTAATTCCTAATTCGTATCTCGTACCTTATATCTCGTATCTCGTATCTTGAAACTCGTACCTCGTATCTTTTCCACCTTTTTGAAAAAACTTCACTGAAATAACAGTAATTTATTATCTTCAAACCTCCAATGAAAGTGGTCTAAATTTACCCATTTATAATCAATTCAAAAAATGAGTGCAACGCTGGTATTCGTAGTCCTTTTTATCACTCTGCTGCTATTTGCATGGGGTAGAATCAGGCATGATCTGGTTGCCATGTTGTCCTTATTTTCTCTGGTAGTATTGGGTGAGATTCATGGAGCTGAAGCTTTTCTGGGATTTGCACATCCCGCTGTAATTACGGTTGCCGCCGTTTTAGTCATTGGAAAAGGTCTGGAATATTCAGGATTGGTTGACTGGCTCGGTCAATGGGTAATGAAGGCAAGTGATCATTTTTTGATGCACATTTTTTTACTGTGTCTGATTGTAGCGATTGCGTCAGCATTCATAAACAATGTCGGCGCACTCGCTATAATGATGCCTGTTGCTGTTCTGTTAGCAAGGAAACATGGTTACTCACCATCGCTATTGTTGATGCCTATTGCTTTTGCTTCACTATTGGGGGGAATGACAACTCTTATTGGAACCCCGCCCAATATTATTATTGCCACTTTTCGGGCAGATGAAACCGGAGAAGCTTTTGGTATGTTTGATTACTCGCCTGTTGGGATTTTACTTACCATAATCGGTCTGGCATTTATTTGCATCATTGGATGGAAATTCCTCCCCAAGAGAACAAGTCCGGATTCAGCAAACG
>SLKL01000342.1 GCA_007134625.1 Saprospiraceae bacterium | reverse complement strand
CGGAAAAAGGAGGTTTCCATGCGATAGAGCAGTATCACCATCACAAATGCGGTATAGGCATACAGCTCTGAAACGATTCCGTAATCCCCTTCTGCAAAAACAGCCGTATAAAGTGGTACAAGCAGGTAATTAAGTACCTTACCGAGCACGGACGACAATCCGTAAACAGCAGTATCTCCCGCCAGCTTTTTGATTAGTGCCATTCAATTGCAACTTGTTAATGCAAAAGTATCATTTTTTGACTTTACAAGCACTTCAATACGGTACTTGACAAGCAGAAAGGAAATCAAGCATAAGGATCATACAAACTCTCTTCCTCGAGATAATCAAGAATTAGATCAATATTCTCAAAGGATTTAAAGCCTGTCTTTTCCTCTTCGGTTCCGCTGAAAGTAAGACCGGGTAAAACATCAAGCTTTTTGATGTTGGCTATACTATCCGGTCTGAAAAAGGCATAGAAGTATATCTGTTGCATTTGGAGTACCTCATTCATTTGATCGACATTAATCAGGTCAAATACAAAAGGATCGCGACCCGCAGCTGCAAAATTCAATTCGAAAGCAGCCACCTGATGCGCCTCCGATTCAATGATGTTTTTTACCTCCTCAAATTGGGTATCCTGCTGCAAAACGATCTGTCGTACTACTTTAAAACCCTGCAGTTCAGCTATCTGACCTCTCTCGAAAAAATGGGGTATCTGCAAGTATTTTAAATTCAACAAATTCCCGAGGTGTAGCATCTGATCAATATCTGAATGGGTAAACTCACCACAAAAGTCCACACCATCTACCCATTCCATAATAGCGCTAACCGCCTCCGGACGAATAAAATCCGGGGTGCCGGCTTCCAATTGAAAACCCATAAGAGAGGCACCTTTTGCAGAGAAATACCTCGCATCAGTTAAGTGCCGGATTTTAGATGCTTTAATAGAAATCATATACCCATTTTAACAAAAACAGCCGCGATTCGGGGGGAAGAACCGCAGCTGTAAGTTTAATTCAATCCACCTTCATAAAAATGGATTATTAAATATTTAACCTAAAAAAACTAAATTAGTGAATTACTCTTCGATAACCTCGAAATTAACCACACAACTTACTTCAGGGTGGAAATTGATATTTGCCTGGTAAGTACCAAGATTTTTCACTTCTTCCTGAATGGTGATTTTCTTTCTATCTACCTCCAAACCTAAAGCATCCTTGATGGCTTGAGCAATCTGGATGTTGGTAACAGATCCGAAAATCTTACCACTCGTTCCTGCTTTAGCACCAATTTTAAGTACTTCAGTTTGGATTTTATTAGCCATTTCCTGGTATTCACCTACTTTCTTAGACTCTCTAAGTTCATCCTGTTTTCTGAGGTGATTCAGTTTGGCCATATTGGTTTTGTTGGCAATAATTGCCATGCCCTGGGGAATAAGGTAATTTCTACCATAACCTGATTTTACAGTAACCAGATCGTGTTTGTCCCCCAGATTCTCTATATCTTGCAAAAGGATTATTTCCATTTTTCAAAAATTTGATGTTGTCAAAAAAGATTGTTATAAAAGACTGCTTACTTCAATTGATCAGTGAGGTAAGGCAGCATCGCCAGATGTCTGGCTCTTTTTACCGCTACAGCAATTCTTCTCTGCCACTTCAGAGAGTTACCTGTAATTCTGCGAGGAAGAAGTTTCCCCTGCTCATTTACAAACTGCAATAAAAAGTCCGGATCTTTATAATCAATATGTCTGATTCCATACCTTTTAAAACGGCAGTACTTCTTTCTATTTTGACCTATTTTAGGATTGCTAAGAAATTTTATATCGTCTCTTGATGCCATGATTTTTTCTTTTTAAGTGAACTATTCTTCTTCCTGATTTGCTACTGCATCGGCAGCTACACTAACGGCGGCTAACTCCTCTTTAGCAGCTTTTACTTTCTGGATGACTTCTTTTTCATCCGCAACTGCTTTAGGAGCTTTTTCTTCCTTAGTCTCTTCGGCTTTAGCTTCGTCTTCTTTCTTTCTATTGCCTATAAGACCGTTTCTCTTGTCTTCATTGTATTTCACTCCGAATTTATCGAGTGATACAGTTAGAAAGCGCATGACTCTCTCGTCACGTCGCAGTGATAGTTCCAGCTTGTCTATAAAAGACGGGGACTCAAGTTTGAATTCTACACAATAGTAAACTCCCGAATTTCTTCTTTTGATGGGATAAGCTAATTGTTTCAATCCCATTTCTTCGGTGTGAACTATTTCACATCCTTCATTTTTGAGCATTTCCTGATATGTCTGAAGAGTTGATTTGATCTCTTCATCAGACAAAACCGGATCTACGATAAATGTTGTTTCGTATTGGCGCATTCGACCCAATTTTAATAGTTAAAAAAATAAATTAGAACATCCCTTTTTAACAGTGTGTAAAGATCGTTTTGAAAACAAAACACCTTACTCTCCTTTAAAAAGGGCTGCAAAGGTAAGTATTTTTTAGTAATTGCAAGCCATAGGGTTTGATTTTTTTATTATAAGCTTTGCAACTAACACCGGTTATGCGCTAAGACTTGTCCTAGGCGGTTTGCAGTAGATTGATTCCTGATAATTCTTGCCCGATTTGATGAATGCCATTTAATATTTTTTCAGTTTGTTTCGCTGATGGTTTCTTAGTGCCGGAAGCATACTGAGATAGTAAGGTGGGGTTCATTCCAATTTTTTCAGCAAGGAATTTGGAATTGATTACTTTGTAATATTTAAAGAACTGTTTAAAGTCAATTTCAAATTTAATATCCTTTGCTTCTATTTTACTTTCTTCTTCTTCAAAATAGAATTCAGTCGCTTCATAAGCATTATTTATCAATTCAGGAATTGAATTTCCGGTTGTAAAGATTGGATAATCTTTTGCAAAGGCAGAAAAACCTGTATCGGTTTTCTCAACAGTAAGTACGATTTTTTTCTTTCTCATAATCCTTTATTTTTATTCCGGCTTCAGTAAGAATTTTCTTTCCCATTTCTAGCCTACCGTGTTTTGGAAATAAAATTAACAAATTAGGCTATTAATCAATATTGTAAAACTTAGATGCCTATTCGTTTTAACTAACTAAATGTTTAAGGATTCCTGATTTTAAATGCTAGAATATTTGAACTGTATAACCTAGTGGTTGGATACCTTAAATCATAAATTGAACACCGAACACCGATTAACGATGTACGATTTTAGAAGTGTAGGTGTGGAACGAGAATAACAAATCAAATCTATGGTGAATAAACAGAAACTTCTTAAATCGAAAATCGGTGTTCCTTGTTCTTCAATCAAAAAAATCTAAGAAGAATGCATTAATAAAAGCATTGTAGAAAAATCATGGTATACTTAAGTTATTTCCAATATCATTTATGCTTGTAATACATTATAATTATTCCTTTTTTGTTTGGATGATGCATCTTTACATGTGAACCCTTTTGTGAAACAGGATACCAACCGTCTTTGGTCAAGATCTTATAAAGTTTGGAGCATTTCATTAAGGTACTACATTTCAAACGCAAATCAAAGGTAAACTTTTATTTACTTTTTATTGCAATCAACTACAGATCAATATCTCGATTTATTGCGTTTTTCTTTCACAACTTTAGACCCCTATTTATCAATCCACTTTAACAAACACTTGCTTGTAAACTTCATAAGCCTCAGTAATCACTCCATTCAAATCAATGGACCAATTTCGTTCTTTAACAACAAGCTGATCGGCATCCATGGATCGGACAATCCATGTCTTAAAATGGTAGGAGTCCT
>SLKL01000084.1 GCA_007134625.1 Saprospiraceae bacterium | reverse complement strand
TACAATAGGTTTCAGGTGATGGATGTATTAATAGGCTATCAATTCAGAAAAAGGAACAATGATTTTTCAGGGCAAATTCACTCTCCGCTCAATGACCTGAGTTACAATGCCATTAGGGGATGGCACACCAACCTGAGGGCGGAGTTCACTAAGAAAAACCTGTTTAGAACCAATGATGAGTTAAAGTCTGAGGCCCTTGTAAATTACGGTTTTAGCAGTAAGCAATTTCAGCCCCAAATAAGGTTTCACTTACTGAGAGATCCGATTAGCAGAACCAGCTACACTTTAAGTGGAGGAAGGAAACTCGTCCAATTTTATGAGTATCAAGATGTGCCGGAGTTTTTGAATGCTTTTTACAGTTATTTCAGAGGGAGAAACTATGCCCGCTATTTTCAAAAAGATTACGTAAAGCTCGAGTCTTCAAGCCGACCATTGAGGTGGCTATCCTATAATGTTTCGCTTGAGTATGCATCCAGAACTTTTGTAGAAAACAACCTAAAGAATTCAAGAAGAAAAAAGGATCGTCCTTTTGAGGAGAATATTCCTTTTGCTGGTGGCGATTTTACTCTTGAGGACCATGAAGTGATAAAAACATCCATAAGGCTTAATTTCTTTCCGGGAGCGCGATTTGTGAGTTTTCCTGATAGTAGGGTTTATATTGGGGGAAATCGTTTTCCACGATTTACCGTGGGAATTGATGCAGGACATTATTTAGAAAGTGATTCCGATTTGTTTGTCAGGGTTTTAGGTGGTTTTACCTACAGCAGGGCTTTATCTACCTGGGGTACATCTTCCTTGAGGTGGGTTGGAGGTTTTTCTGCAACAGGGGGTAGTGATATGAATTTTGTGGACCATAAACACTTTCTTGCCAACAGGGCTGCATTTATGGTGTCCGGTGATATCAACAGAGGATTTTTTGATTTGCCACATTATGAATATTCTACCTCAGGTCGATTCATGGAAATCCACTATGAACACAATTTCGGAGCTAAAATACTTTCCAATATTCCCGGTCTGAGATGGCTTGAATGGCATTGGCATGCCGGATTCAAAATGCTGGATGTCGAGGAGCGCAATGCACACAATGAACTTTTTGTGGGATTCAGTAATATTGGCTTCGGTCCGCTTCGAATATTTCGTATTGACGGTGCCTTTATATTTGATGGTACTGATTTTGATCGCTCCCGGTTTAGGGTTTCTGCTAATTTGCCAATAAGTAGACAGTGGTTTTATTAATTGAAAATTGATCCTTCGACTTGCGCTCAGGACACCGCCCTTTGGCTTCGTTTGGTTCGACATCGCTTGGTTCGGCTCCGCTCACCATATCGCACCACATCGCGGGGCAAGTAATGGATAATTAATTGAAAGTTGAAAATTGAAGGTTGAAAATGTTAATGTTAACTATAAGTTTTTAATCGGAGAAAAACCCCAAAAGGGGTGGTATGATTGTAGAAAATATTTGTGCCAATTGCATCTAAGCCTGAAGGGCTGATATGATATTTTTTTAAAAGTAGTGTGATTTTGGATTTATAACAGGTTGGAAGTTGGTTTAAGCGTCTGATGGTAAAGCTAAAAGTTTGTATCTTAGGCTTTTCAAAAGCTGAAATAATGAACAATGTTTTATTTGAATCACAACTAAAGTTTATTTTTGTAATATCAGTATTAATATTTCTATCGTCTTGTAGTAGAATTATGAGACCTCCAGATGTTGTTATCCGTGATGTTGATTGTACCGAAATAAATTCTATTTTAGATAGTGTTGCTGTTTCAGATCAGCGAGCAAGAACTGACGCCTCTCTTGAATTCAGAGAGAGAGTAGAGACTGACTATGAAAACCTATCCACTGTTTTGAGTATTTTAGAGAGCTGTGGTTTACCTGGGCTTGATCAAGTAAATCAGACCCAATTTAATGCTATTTGGATGGTCATACATCATAGTTCAGATCCTAAATATATGGAAAAATACTTCCCTCTTTTTGAAGAAGCTAAAGTTAGAGGTGATATGCGTCCTCAGGATTATGCTACAGTTAAGGATCGATTGCTCATGAGAAGAGGTGAACCTCAAATATATGGTTCTCAAATACGTCGGGGCAAACTGTATAATTTGATAGAACCTGAATACGTAAACCAAAGACGCGAGGAAGTTGGACTTGGTCCTATTCAGGAATATCTTGATTTCTTTAATATCGAGTTTGATATAGAGCAGAAGGAGAAGTAAATTTGAAAAGGGGCAACTAAGTTTGTGAGATGTAGGAGATGTGGACAGACTGAATGGAATAACTGGGTAATAACTATATCATAAAATTAAATATTCTAAACTATAAAAAAAATGCAAAAAATTATCTCATCATTTCTTCTTCTCTTCCTGTTCGCTTGTAATTTCAATTCAGAGTGTGATTTACGAATGTTAACTGATGAGGAAATTTTCGAAAGAGCAAAACAAGCAAAGTTTTTTTCTGAGGATACTCCTTATTTTTTAGAGACAGGTGAATTCGTACCTCCGGACTCTATTGGCAATTACGATCCAACTAAATTTGGTGCTTATCAATACGTAGATTGTAAAGACTCTATTGTTAAATTGGTTATCAGACCAATTACGGATGGAGATATATTGTTGAGAGAGCGGATAGATTCCTTATACTTTCATAATATTGATTTACAAATTCAGCGTATCAAATTTGTTGAAAGTGATACTGCTATGCAGAATCAAAGAATTCAAACCGTTAAATACTATGGTCCTTCCATAATTTCTGATATTGATTGTGATCATATTGAATCCAAGATTACCGAAGCTTTTTTTGAAGGACAGGCAAATAGAGGGAAATTATCCTTAGAAATTGATAAAAAACATAGGGACCTAATTGAGAGCATAGTTCATCATTGTGGTTTTGAGGCAATAAAATCGCTCGGCGAAGATGCCGTCTATTATACCTTTATGATCATTCAGCATAGTCCGGATTGGGTTATGGAAAAATATATAGATAAATTTGAAGAAGCTGCCGAGTCCGGGTATTTAAGGAAGGCGTCACTCGTCTTAATGATAGATAGGGTATTGGTTAGCCGTGGAGAAAAACAAATTTACGGTACTCAATTTCGCAGAAATATAGAAACCGGTGAAGTTACATTTTACCCCATTGTCGATACGGAAAATCTTGACGAGAGAAGGAGAGAGGTGGGTTTAGGTAGTTTTGAGGAGTATAAAAATCAAATGCTTTCGAGGAGGAGGTGAAGGTTTGGGGTATAAAATCAATCTAGAACTTGTATTCTATGGATTTATTGATCCAAGCCTAATCTCAATTCAAAACCTTTAATTCTGCTGTCTCAGACAATTAGACACCATCAAAAGAAACGGAATTCCCTTTTCATACTTCAGATCATCAAAAAATAAACCTACTTTAGCAAGATTGTTATAGTAGCTTTGGATGTTTTGGTAATAGAAGAGCTCAGTGGGTATGAACCTTGCTTTTTGACCCAATTTAGATGCGAGAAACCATTTTTCCAACAATCTCGCTATCCTCCCATTACCGTCATTGAAAGGATGGATTTTTACGAATACAAGGTGTATTAGGACAGCATAGTAAAAAACTTCCTCTGTCTTCAACTGAAGAGATAGTAGGCTATCTAATTCAATCCAGAACTGATCAAATTCTCTTGCAACAATTTTTGCATCTGCTGCTTCGTATTGAACTCGTAGTGTTTGGTGGTCTATGACAAGCATATTACCGGTTCTGATTTTGCCACGATGGGAGGATGGCAGTAAATTTTCGGTGGCAATAGCGTGTGATTGTAGGAAGTTTTCACAGTTTAGTGGATTGTCTCAGGCAAATTCGTATGCGCGGTAAAGGTCGTTTGGCTTTTTGGTTAATTCCGGTAAATACTCGATATTATGGGTTTTGTGCTTTATGTAGCTATCAATATCCAGCGATTCTCCTTCAATACGTGAGGAAGACATTACCGATACCGCTGTAGCAAAATTAAAACTCTCATCAGTCCATTCTCTTTCTTCTATTTCTTGAATTGCAGCGTCAATATCTACATCAAGTATTGATAAGTATATCGGAAAGTATTGGTCAGTTAAAAGTTTACTCACGCTTCAGAGTTTATAAAATAGAAATTAATTCTGCCAATAATTCAACGTACTCAAATCAAAAAGAAACATCTTACACCTAAACCATCAAAACAGCCCACTGATATTGCCATCTTTATCGATATCTATATTTTCTGCGGCAGGAATAGCAGGAAGACCCGGCATTCGCATCATATTACCTGTTATGGGAATTAAAAAACCTGCACCTGAAGCTATTTCTATCTCTCTTACAGTAATTGTAAAATCCTTTGGACGACCGATAAGTCGAGGGTCGTCGCTTAGAGATTTTTGAGTTTTAGCCATGCAAATTGGTAAATCTTCCAGGCCGAGACGATGGATACGCCTAAGGTCGATTTTTGCTCTTGATGCATATTCCACATTTTTTGCACCATATATCTGAGTTGCAATTTTCTCTATTTTGTCCTGAACAGCCTCGGACCAATCATAAACCGGAGTAAATTTCGCTTTCCCCGCATCAATTACTCGTACTACTTCATTTGCCAATTCGGTAGCACCGGCGCCACCCTTTGCCCAGACTTCAGCCAAAACCGCTTTTACACCAAGGGACTCACATCGTTTCTTAATTACACGGTGTTCCTCATCAGTATCTGAAACGAAGGCATTGATAGCAACCACTGCAGGCAAGCCAAAATGAGCGATATTCTCCAGATGTTTTTCAAGGTTTTCTAATCCCTTAGAAACAGCGCCGGCATTGGGTTCATTTAATTCTTTTAGCCCGACACCACCGTGGTACTTTAATGCTCTGACAGTTGCTACTAAGACCACTGCTTTAGGGGAAATTCCTGCACTTTGACATTTTATGTCTAAAAATTTCTCTGCTCCGAGATCACAACCAAAGCCGGCTTCAGTAACTACATAGTCGCTAAGACTCATACCTGTTTTGGTAGCGATTACAGTGTTGGTACCTTGAGCAATATTTGCAAACGGGCCACCGTGAATGATAGCCGGATTCCCCTCCAATGTTTGGACGAGATTGGGCATAATGGCGTCTTTCATCAAGGCTGCCATAGCTCCCTGAGCATTCAGGTCTCTGGCGTAAATGGGCTCCTTGTCAAAAGTAAAACCAACAAAAATATTACCAAGTCGCTTTTTCAAGTCCTCAAGGTCTTTGGAAAGGCATAAAATAGCCATGATTTCAGAGGCTGCGGTTATGTCAAAACCTGTTTCTCTCGGAATTCCCGAACCTGTTCCACCTAATCCTACTACAGTATTTCTCAACGCTCTGTCATTCATATCCATAACCCGCTTCCATAGAATTGTCCTTGGATCAATATTGAGCGAGCGGGTCTTACTTTGGATGTTGTTATCAATCAGCGCTGCCAATAAATTATGCGCTTTCTCTACAGCAGCAAAATCACCAGTAAAATGAAGATTAATGTCTTCCATTGGAAGTACCTGAGCATACCCGCCACCTGTAGCACCTCCCTTTATGCCAAAAACCGGCCCTAAAGAAGGTTCCCGTAAAACAACTGTTGAATTTTTACCTACTTTGTTCAGACCTTCATTCAAACCAATGGAAATGGTAGTTTTTCCTTCACCGGCAGGAGTTGGTGATATGGCTGTCACCAAAATCATTTTACATTCTTTAACCTTTTCCTCATTGATGAGATTTAGCGGCAACTTAGCTTTGAATTTGCCGATAGGGTTAAATTGTTCCTCTGATAATCCTAATTTTGTAGCGATCGCAGAAATGGGTTGCATTTCCGCTTTACGAGCGATTTCAATATCTGTCATGGTCCTTTAATTTTTAAAAGCCCGAAGATAAAAAAAATTGGGTTTTGAATATTAAAATAAGTTTAATGGAATTTGAATTATTTTGCAGCTACTTAGGAATTAGGTCTTTAAAATCTTGATAGTATTTCGGCCTAATTTAATAAGTCCCTTTGATTCCATTGCTTTGAGCAGTCTGCTAATAGATTCACGCGCTGTATTTAACTCCTCTGCAATTTGTTGATGCGTAATATCGATATCAAAACTGTTGATAGCTTCTGATTTCTTTCTTAAATAAGTAAGTAATCTTTCATCTAGTTTTTTGAATGCAATATCGTCTAATGAGAGCACCAATTCCTTAAATCGATCTTCGTAAACAGTAATCATAAATTTGTTCCAGACTGTATATTTTGATTGCCAGATATCAATGTAATCCACCGGAATACCAATTACCTCTGAATCATCTTCTGCAACTGCAAAAAAGGGACTTGGTTCCAGTGACATACAGCAACTTACAGAAATGGCACAGGTTTCCCCGGGGTATAAATGATATAAGAATAGCTCTCTGCCATCTTCAAATTGACGTGTAACCCGAATGCAACCCTCTATAACAAGCGGAATCATTTTGACAAAAGAGCCGTAGTTGATAATCGTTTCATCCCGTTTAATGGGGACGATTCTTGATACATGCATTATTTCTTCTCGCAACTTCTCATCTGAAAGTTGTGGGAAGTATCTTCTTAATTCATTGTGAATTCTGTCCTTTTCTGTCATCTTCTTTGTTTATTATTTTTCTGTTTGGGTCATAGTGCACATATATGTTAATCCAGATTGCACGAGCAGTTCTGAAAATAAATCCATACATCGAAAGAACAATAGCGGTCATGATGAAAAAACTTTGTAGTATCGTTAAGTTGACTACGAAAAACAGGATAGCAAATCCTCCCAAAACAGTTCCTGAACTGATCATATAAGCTATATACATTGCCCCCCAATAAAATCCCGGTTCTATAACATATGGTTGATTACAGGCAGGACAATTGTCATACATGACAAATGGCTTTCTAAAACTGGTAAGTTTAGTAGGGTAGAGGTCTCCTTCGTGGCATTTTGGACATTTGTAATTGGATATAGAATAGAGCTTTTGACCTTTTTTAAACATGTTCTTTCATTTGATTCATTAGTGTAACTTGGATTATTATTGATAGTTTAACCTATCACAATGTTTACCATTTTTTTCGGTACTATAATTACCCTTTTTATGTCCTTGTCTTCCTGCCATTTTTTTACTACCTCATTTTCTCTGACTACAGCCTCAATTTCCTCTTTAGAAGCGGTATTGGGAAAAGCAATTTCAGTTCTTTTCTTACCATTAACTGCTATAGGATAGAGTATTTCATCTTTTACAAGTATTTCAGGTTTAAATTCTGGGTAGCTTTCCACAGTAACTGTAGTACTATGTCCGGAAAGATTCCACAACTCTTCAGCAATGTGAGGGGCAAAAGGAGAAATGAGGATTATGAGTGGTTCCAGTATCGCTCTATTATTGCACTTTAATTTTCTCAATTCGTTGGTGCAAACCATAAAATGGCTTATGCACGTATTGAAAGAGTATCTGTCGATATCTTCCCTAACCCTTTTTATGGTATTGTGTAAAACGACTAAGGCTTCTTTGGATGGCTCAGTATCACTGAGTTCAAATTGATCGTTAGTAAAAAACAGTGCCCAGAATCTTTTCAGGAATTTAGATACACCTTCAATCCCCATTGTATCCCAGGGCTTGGATTGTTCTATTGGTCCGAGAAACATTTCATACATCCTAAAGCAGTCTGTGCCGTATTCATTTATCACATCATCTGGATTGATGACATTGAATTTGGATTTAGACATTTTCCCAACTTCAGAATGCGTGATCAGGTGAGAAGTATCTTCTCCTGAATGTTGAGCAGCTGTGAACTTACCGTTTTGATAGACGCCATTTCCGCACTCGAAAATAGCATCCTTGTACGACTTTTGCCACTGCAGAAATTGATCGATGGATTCGATTGAGAGATAAGAATCCGGATTTCCGTAATTTTCAACAAAATCAGCATGTACAAGTATCTTACTGAAGTTTTTTTCACCTTCTTTTTCAGCTATTGTTTTACAAACAAATCTCGATGGATTACTCTGTCTTTTATCCAGATAGATAGATTCAATTATTCCCTGAATCATCCCCTGATTGATAAGCTTTTTAAAAGGCTCATCTGTGGGTACAATTCCTATGTCAAATAAAAATTTATGGAAACACCTCGAATAAATCAAGTGTCCTACGGCATGTTCCGTTCCTCCAATGTACAGGTCAACACTCTCCCAATAGTCAATTGCCCCTTTTGATGCTAAAGCCTCCTTATTTTTTGGATCCATATAGCGCAGGAAGTACCAGGAAGAACCGGCAAAACCCGGCATGGTGTCGGTCTCTCGCTTATTGCCATTAGGTAAATTTACCCAATCCTCAATTCTTGAGAGGGGCGACCTTCCATCTTTACCGGGCTGAAAATTATCCGTATCGGGCAATTCTACAGGTAGGTCTTCTTCATCAACCGGTATACAAACACCCTCTTCATCATAAACTACGGGAATAGGTTCGCCCCAGTAGCGCTGTCTGCTAAAGTTGGCATCTCTAAGTCTATAAGTAGTCTGAGCTTCACCTAAGTTTCTTGCGCTTATCTCAGCAATCATTTTAGCCTTAGCCTCTTTGATGCCCAATCCATTTAAGAAGTCTGAATTAATGGTTTTAAATTTAATTTCATCCTCACCATTTGATTTATCATAAACCTCGATTATAGGTAGTTCAAAATGCTTAGCAAATTTGTTATCTCTTTCATCATCCGAGGGCACAGCCATAATTGCACCGGTACCATAATCCATCAAAACATAATCACTAATCCA
The DNA here is from genome assembly GCA_007134625.1 of Saprospiraceae bacterium. GTDB lineage: Bacteria > Bacteroidota > Bacteroidia > Chitinophagales > Saprospiraceae > PWJY01. The sequence continues at coordinate 5,301 of SLKL01000084.1, read as the reverse complement.
TATAGGTAGTTTTTTTTCCGTGAAGGGATGAATAGCATATCCACCGGTAAACTTTCCTGAGATCTGATCTGCATTACTTTGTCTATCTATTTCAGAAAGGGTGGCTGTCTCAGAGCGGTACTTTTCAACCGCAGGTTTTTGCTCAGAGGTGGTTATTAGATTTACCAAAGGATGTTCGGGTGCCAAAACCATAAATGTGCATCCGAATAATGTGTCTGGACGAGTTGTGAAAACTTCAATTTTTTCTTCAAATCCATCTACATCAAAAGAGATTTTTGCGCCGGTTGATTTACCTATCCAGTTTTGTTGCATGATTTTTAGGGAATCAGACCAGTCCAGATTATCCAGGCTAGCCAATAATCGCTCTGCATAGGCAGATATTCTTATAGACCACTGCAACATAGCCTTTCTCTCAACAGGGAAACCACCCCTTTCAGATAGTCCGTCTTTAACCTCATCATTGGCCAATACCGTACCCAGAGCTTCACACCAGTTAACATAAGCTTGTTTTCGATAAGCAAGGCGGTAGTTCATCAAAATTTCATCTTTTACCTGCCTGCTCATTTTTTTCCATTCCTGTGCACTAAATGAATCCGGCTGCTGACTCGAGAAAGCTGTTGTTTGCAGATTACCGTTTTTTTCAAATTCAACTATAAGTCCTGAAATATGAAGTGCTCTGTTAGCCCTCTTGCAGTAGTAATGATCAAAGAGTTGTAAAAATATCCACTGAGTCCACTTATAATAATCAGGATCGCAGGTAGCAAAAGACCTGGACCAGTCGTAATCGAAACCAAGTGCAGTGAGTTGTTCTTTATATCGTTTAATATTTTTTCTTGTCGATTCTGCAGGGTGGATACCTGTTTGTAAAGCGTATTGTTCTGCAGGAAGTCCAAAGGCGTCGTAGCCCATGGGGTGGAGGACTTGATAGCCGTTATGTCTTTTATATCTTGAAATAATATCGGATGCAATATATCCCAATGGGTGACCTACATGCAATCCTGCACCCGACGGATAAGGAAACATATCCAGAACATAAAACTTCTTTTTTGTATCATCCTCAATAACTTTGTAAGTGCTTTGATTGACCCACCTCTTTTGCCACTTTAGCTCTATTTTCCTTGCGTTGTATTCCATTTGGCTATTTTTAATCAAGACGCGAAATTACTAAACTTATACAAGTTAAAGAGCGTATTTATAAAAAGTTTGATCCTGCAAAGTTCATTGCTTTGCCCTGATGGTTAGACCTAATTAGTTTTTCCACCTTTTGATTTATTTTGAGAGATGTATAAGAAGAATATTTTCCATATTTTTGGTCTATTATTTGGAAAAAATAAAAATCAGTTCTAAATTTAGACCTCAATATATTCTTAACCATTTAATACCAATTTTATGAAGATATCTTTCAATGAACTTAGAGCTATTAAACATCAATTACCTACCGGAAGTGTTAAACGAATTGCTGAGGGAATAGGAGTAGATGAACAAACTGTCAGGAATTACTTTGGTGCTTCAAAATTTACAGAGGGTGATGTTACAGGAAACCACATTCAACCCGGTCCTGATGGTGGAATAGTTCATTTATCCAGAACAGACATTCTTGATTTGGCTAAAAGTATAATCGAGGAAAGTAAAACGACTGTTTAACCCTGGCTCAGAAAACAGGTATTTTAATGCAATTGAAGTTTTCAGGGGAACTTATACAAACAATATAAATCCCTCTGGATAGTGATGAAATATCAATGCTATGAAAAGAGGTTTGGTTTAGTTGTTCCCTCCAGACCTCTTTTCCATCTATAGAATATACTTCTACGGTAAAATCCATCATTTTTTCCTCCGGTGAGTAGATGTAAATTTTATCAATGCGATCGGGTTTTACTACGAGAAAATCTTTGGGGTCATCCGTTGTAGGATCATTTTCCTCCTGGCATGCAGTATTGTTATTTATCAGACCTGACCGGAATAATTGTATGCTTGCTAACATTCTCTCTTTTTGACCATGAGTGAACATGGCTAAGCAGCTGTCTTCAGTGTAGTCCATAAAGTTCACAACGATATCTTCTGAACCACAAGAGAAGTTATCTGCAGGATTACAATCAAAATAGGGTCCTTCCTGCAAGGGGGTGTCATCTACAAAATCATCGGTATCACATCCTCCAAAACCTGGTCCCCAGGGGTGAAAGAGATTAAAATAATGCCCTACTTCATGAGCCAGCGTTTTTCCCTTGTCATAAGGGGCGCTTTGAATAGCCGTACCAATGCTTCCAAAGTACCTGTAATTCATGATAATCCCATCCGCCTCAGGATAGGGCGCCATGTTGGGAAAAGTAGCACTGCCTGCTATGTTGTTGCCCATTTCTGCTACCCATATATTCAGGTATCTTTCATTGTCCCAAGGGGTTGAACCACCGTATTCATCAAAGTGGACGGCTACCTCAATTCCATCGACTCTACTCGTTCCTATGTTTTCTACAATTGTTGGTTTTCTGACTATTCCATTTGTTGGATTGCCATCAGGATCTGTTTTAGCCAAACAAAAATGAATTCCAATATCACTTATTAATTGTCGGAATTGTGGAGGAACAGTATATAGATTTTTGTTTTGTTTAGAAAAAGCACGATTGAGGATATCTAATTGATCGTAAATTTGAAGGTCACTGATGTTTTGATCATTATTCCGATATACTACATGGATGACAACCGGAATAATAAATTCTGACCTATCGATGCTGTAACTACTGTTATCCAGAAAATCCCTTATTGCTTTTTCTTGTATGTGAAAAATATTTAAATTACCTGGATTGGCTTCAATGGATTCAAAGAGCAGATTTTGCGCCTCACATCGATGGTGGGTATGGGTTTGCCCTTGGGCAAAGTTCCCATAAATCCCTAAAAAGAGAAAAAGAATCCAAAATGATAAAATCCTCATAAATCAAAAATAGATTCTTTTAACGGATTATTTAGCATTAGAGAGATCAAATCGAATCAAAAATTACATTTAGATGGATCCATAAAGAAGATGCACAAACAAAATTGATTTAATTAAAACTGTATAAAAAAAGGTATATAGACTAATATGAATAGTGAAAATAAAAATATAAATAAAATGATTGAAAATAGGCTGTATTATTGAAAAGTTATTTAACTTTGCATTACAACGGAATTTTATAAATTAGGGTTTTAGTTAGGGTTTTTACCTGCCAGGGTAAGAACCCTTTCTTTTTGTGTGCCATGCATACTATCTACCTATAGGGTTAAAGTCCCAAAAGCGCCCAGTTGACAGGGAAGCATTAGCTGATCGCAAGGGTGTCCACTGCGAGGTGGGATCTGAAGGAAGCGTAAGGCAAACTGGAGATGTGACGTACAGGAAGGTGATATAAGGCCTACCATCAGGATAATAGAGCAATAGATCAAGACGTCCAAAAGTCAACCGTAACGATGGGTGGTAAATCATCCACATTGCCGAGGAGGGGAGAATAGTTTACCATGGGAGGTCTCAGAGTCGAGAGGCGGTGAGGAGTCAGCAGAAGTCATAGTACCGAGGATACGAGCCTTGAGAGACAAGGAGGACTCACGAATTGGGAAGGAGGGAATCATTAAATAGGGAGCAGCAGCTCGGTAAACTGTAAAAGTCATGAAGAACTAAGAGAAATATCGAAACGTACTACAGAGGAGTCTATTTGAAATAGACGAATGTGGTGATGATAGCCAGAGGGTGGAAGGAATGGACGTAAATCATTCTAGAAGTGCTTGGGTAAGGGAAGAATGGCTTTCAGGGTGTCGGGAGGAACGGGCCTTAACAGAGGATTTGATGAGGGAGATAACAAACTTATCAAATCTGACCGCATCACTGAAGCGGGTAGTAAGTAATGCAGGTAGTGCAGGAGTCGATAATAAGTCAGTCAAGGAACTGGGGAGCTGGTTTAGCATCAACCACAAGGAATTGATCAGGCAGTTAGAGACGAACAACTACCGAACAAGTCAGATCAGAGGGGTCAAGATAAAGAAGCCCAAAGGCGGGTATCGACAGTTAGGCATACCAACGGTAAAGGATCGGATGGTACAACAAGCGGTACACCAAGTAATGGAGCGCATGTATGACCCCACCTTTTCGGAATTTAGTTATGGGTTTCGCAAAGGGAAGGGAACACGTCCTTGTTTGAGGCAAGCATGCACATATGTCAGAGCAGGGTATCGATACATAGTAGATATCGATCTTGCACAATTTTTTGACGAAGTCAATCACGACCGACTGATGTGGACGCTGAGCAGAAGGATAGGGGACAAAACGTTACTCAAGCTGATCAACAAATTCCTGAAAAGCGGAATACTGGAAGGTGGCATGAGTAGTCAAAGGACGAAAGGGACGCCACAAGGTAGCCCGTTATCCCCGCTATTATCAAACATAGTACTGGATGAGCTGGATAAAGAGCTGGAACGTCGAGGACTAAGATTTGTAGGCTATGCGGATGACTTAATCATATTCGCAGGCAGCCAGAAAGCAGCCCAACGGATAATGAGAACAGTAAGCAGGTTTATAGAAGATCGGATGAAACTCAAAGTAAATAGGGACAAGAGTGGGATACGCCGACCCTATGAACTGAATTTTCTGGGTCACAACATAATAGGGAAGGGAGATTTAGGACTGAGCAAACCGAGTATGCAGCGACTAAAGTATAAGTTGAGAGAAAAGACCAAACGAAATCGAGGGATATCCCTTACCCAGATGGTAAAGGAAATCAACTTGTTACTAAGGGGCTGGCTAAACTACTTCAAGGCTGCCAAGATGAAAGGTAAACTTGAGGCTATAGCGAGCTGGCTCCGCCGCCGAATAAGATGTTTTCGGCTGAAACAATGCAAGCGGGCAATAGGTATATCGAGATTTCTAAAGAAACTGGGGATACCGGAATGGCGAAGTTGGCTATTAGCAGGATCCACCAAAGGGTGGTATCATAAATCCAACACGCCACAGGCTCATGAAGGAATGAACCTCAAATGGTTCGCCTCCATAGGATTGTTCGACATACACACTCACTACTGTTCAAATTTGATGAAACCGCCTAGTACGTAAGGCGTACGCTGGGTGGTGTGAGAGGACGACAAAGTTAGGTAATTTACCTATCTTTGTCTCCTACTCGATTTTTTTAAATTATAAAATTAAGGAAATCCTTTAGGCTCCAATTACCCTATTTACAACTTCGTCAGTTGTGTTTGCATGTGTAAGAAATTGAACATGATTTCAATATAAAATAAAAAAGTCAATAATGAGGGTAGGCTTTGATCAAACAATTTAAAAATACCCGT
>SLKL01000125.1 GCA_007134625.1 Saprospiraceae bacterium | reverse complement strand
GTAGTTGTACCCGGGACTTATCATCAGGTGGAGTCCAACCCTCAGGGTCCACAACACTATCTAATGGCTCCGTTTAAGGGTTTGGTTTCGGCCTCTTCAATCATAGCTTTTGTTCTTATTGTAGGTGCGGCATTTAAGGTAGTGCAGGCTACGGGTGCGATCAATGCCGGACTAAAGTCCATGATAGGTTTATCGGAGAGATTTCCAAAGTATAAAGGGGTAATGATGGCGCTCTTGATTGTTTTGTTTTCTATAGCCGGTGCGACCTTTGGGATGAGTGAGGAAGTCATTGTTTTTGTGCTGATAACCATTCCCCTGGCTTTGAAACTCGGATATGATTCCATTACCGGGGTGGCCATTCCTTTTATCGGTGCCGGGGCAGGTTTTGCAGGGGCATTTATGAACCCTTTTACCATAGGAATTGCACAGGGAATTGCCGAAGTACAGGTGTTTAGCGGATGGGAGTATCGCTTGCTGGTTTGGGCAATTTTTACCGGTCTTGCCATTTGGTTTGTACTTTCTTATATGACAAAAATTAGTCGCAACCCCTTGTCAAGCGTTATGTATGCTGTAGATAAAGATAGAGACCTCAGTGATTTTGATCGACAGACAACCTCATTTACGCTGCGTCACAGATTAGTTCTGCTATTACTACTTGCAGCAATTGTGATTCTGATTATAGGGGTCAATGAGTGGGATTGGTATATTGGAGAGATTTCCGCACTGTTTTTTGCATTGGCAATAGTTGCGGCCATTGTAGGTAATCTCAGTGTAAAAAAAGCCTCAGATTCATTTGTCAAGGGAGCTGAAGAAATGGTTTATGCAGCTATGATTATAGGATTTGCAAGAGGTATTGAGGTGCTGGCAACGGACGGGAAAATCATCCATACTATGCTCGATTTCGCAGCTGGTTTGGCAGATGGTTTGCCCTCTTATATTTCTGTACAAATGATGTTTATCCTACAGTCCTTCCTTAACTTTTTTGTGCCTTCAGGTTCAGGTCAGGCGGCTCTGACTATGCCCATTATGGCACCATTGAGTGACCTGTTGGGCTTTTCCAGACAGACGGCTGTGCTCGCTTATCAGCTTGGGGACGGGATATCCAATCTGATAGTACCCACCTCAGGTGTAATGATGGGTATATTGGCAATAGCAAAAATTCCTTACCACCTCTGGTTGAAGTGGATTTGGAAGTTCATAGTGCTACTCAGTATAGTGGCGATGTTGCTGTTAATTCCACCCGTTCTGTTTTTTGAGTGGCTATAGCGATTTGACCCAATAATATTTTTTAATAGAGGCTATTCTCTTATCTTTGCATCCTTATGAAATTAAGGGGTTTTACCTTTTTTTCAGGACTATTTTTTTACAAAAAAATCTCCCATGCAGGAATATAAAAACATCAGATTAGAGATAGAGGAGGGCGTTGCCACCATTTTTCTCAACAGACCAAAAGTCTTAAACGCACTAAGCCCTGAATTGATAGATGAACTGGATAATGCACTTTCTTATTTATTGGATTCAGTTGAAACACTTCACGGAATTATATTGACAGGTGAGGGCGATAGGGCTTTTGCTGCCGGTGCAGACATTAAAAATTTCCCCGATCTGGGTAATGAAGGCGGTGAACGACTTGCAAGACAGGGCGTTGAGGTTTTCGGTCGTTTTGAAAAAGCTCCGGTTCCTGTAATTGCTGCGATCAATGGCTTTGCACTTGGTGGAGGGCTTGAGTTGGCTATGGCCTGTCATTTGAGAATAGCTTCAGAAAACGCTCGTTTTGGTCAACCGGAAGCTAAATTGGGGCTTACACCGGGATATTCTGCCACCCAACGACTTGCTCGTTATGTAGGGAAGGCGCAGGCGATGTATTTATTGCTGACCTGTGAAATGATAGATGCTGAAAAAGCATTGCAATCAGGTCTAATCAATGAGGTGGTTAAGCAAGATGAGTTGTTAGAAAGAGCTAAGGGCATAATTCGCACCGTTTCAAAAATGGCACCTCTGGCCATTAAAGAAATCATTCACTGTGTGAACGCATATTACGATCCTGAGCTGGATGGTTTTGAGGAGGAGATTAAGGCTTTCGGGAGATGTATGGGGTCTGAGGATTTGCAGGAGGGTGTTTCTGCTTTTATTGAAAAAAGATCAGCTAATTTTAAAGGTCAGTAATTTTTTACATCACCTATGAACAAGCATTTTTACCGACTTAAAAAAATAAACAGATGATTCAAACCGATATCCTTATCATCGGTGCAGGTCCGACAGGTCTTTTTGCAGTATTTGAGGCAGGTTTGTTAAAACTTAAATGCCATTTGATTGACAGCCTTGCTCAGCCTGGCGGGCAGCTTACAGAGATATACCCAAAGAAGCCTATTTACGATATCCCAGGTTACCCATCCGTTGATGCAGGCGAATTGGTTGATAATTTAATGGAACAAATTGCTCCTTTTAAACCGGGGTTTACACTGGGTGAACGGGCTGAAACTATCGAAAGGCATGAAGATGGGAGTTTTTTAGTCACCACGAATAAAGGAACCGTACACAAGGCGCCTGTAGTAGCTATTGCTGGCGGATTAGGTTCTTTTGAGCCCCGAAAGCCACCTATCCCTAATATTGCTGATTATGAGGATAAGGGGGTTTACTATATGATCAAAGATCCGGAATATTTCCGTGATCAAAAGGTGGTTATTGCCGGGGGTGGGGATTCTGCTCTTGACTGGACCATTGTTTTGGCAGACATTGCAGAAAAGGTGTCTTTAGTGCACAGGAGAGAGGGATTCAGAGGAGCTTTGGATTCGGTGTCAAAAGTAAAAGAACTTGGTGAAAGTGGTAAGATAGAACTGATTACAAGTGCTCAGGTTGTGGGCTTACATGGAGAGGATAAGCTAGAAGAGGTGAGTATAAACCACAAAACAGAAGGAGCTATTCAAATGAAAGCGGATAGTTTTATCCCTTTGTTTGGCTTGTTACCTAAACTTGGTCCAATTGGTGACTGGGGTCTGGAAATAGAGAACAATGCCATAAAAGTGGATACTTTTGATTACTCCACTAATATTGAAGGAATTTTTGCTATAGGTGATATCAACACTTATCCCGGTAAATTAAAGTTGATTCTTTGCGGCTTTCATGAAGCTACGCTAATGTGTCAATCCGCTTACAAAATAATACACCCGGATAAAAAGCTATCTTTTAAATACACGACTGTCACGGGTATTGACGGTTTATAATCATTTAAAATGGAAGACGGAATTATAAAAATCGAAGTTACGGACCGAGACGAGTCTCATAATATTGTGGATGCACCGGTCGATATGAACCTCAATCTCATGGAAGTACTTAAAGGGAGTGGGTATGACATACAAGCCACCTGCGGAGGCATGGCACTTTGCTCTACTTGTCATGTCTATGTACTTTCCGATCATGAGTTAAATGAACCTACAGAAGATGAGGAAGATATGCTTGATCAGGCCTTTGATGTAATGGAAAACAGCAGATTGGGCTGTCAGATAAAGATCACTGAAAAACTGCATGGTTTAAAGGTGAAGTTGGCTCCGGCAGGAATGTAATTTTTAAGGTACGAGATACGAGATACGAGATACGAGGTTCAAGGTACGAGATACGAATTACGAGTTACGAGTTACGAATTACGAATTATGAATTATGAATGACTTTGTTGCATGGCAAGAGGAGAATTTTTTTTGACACATTAAGATTGTTTTATATATTTACGCATCCCAAGGCAGTAAACTTTTTTTGTTTAATAAAATGAGTTACTATCATGGG
>SLKL01000003.1 GCA_007134625.1 Saprospiraceae bacterium | reverse complement strand
CTAAATCCTGGCTTCTATTGCGCCCATAAAATTAGAAGGCAGAAGTTAGAAATTAGAAATATTTTTTCTTTTTAGTGGAAGTAAAGTTAGGGTTTTTGAGTGGGAATTGAGGGGGAAGGGGGTGGTTTTTTGCATTTACTTTTTGTCTTGACCTCGTCTAAGGCCGAGACAGGCATAAAAAGTAACAAAAAAGTCAAGGGCTGTTTGCTTTTTCTGATCCTTTTCTAAAAGGCTTCGGCGGACTCACTTAAACTCGTTTTGGCAATTCTTTTGCTAATGCATGTCTTTAGGGGCGAGTGCCGTATGTATGAAATTTATATAAATCCAAGCTTTGAACTTTATTTCTATAAGCATTGCTAAAACTCAAACAGTAAGTGAGTCTTTTCGTCTACGCCTGTGAATGCCTGTCCCGTTCTGGAAACGGGAGATCCTCAGAAAAAGCAAAAGGCCCGGATTTTTGTGGTGGTGGGTTGGGTATTGTGTTTTGGTTTTTTAATAAAGGGAGACCTCTATTGTGGGTATTGATTTAGGAATTTTGGGGGTGTCAGGATGGTCTGGAACCGCTGGCACAATGACCTCCGGAATATGAAAACCAGGGAATTTTATTTGTCTGCAGATCGTTGCTTTATCCACGCTACAATTTGTTCAAATTGAAGCTGACCTGATGCAACAGAAATAATAAAATCAAATTTTTCGTCTTGTGTTGTTGCTCGTATATCCTTCCCAAAGTTCATCAAAACTAAACGCATTAAGACATAGCCTGTTCTTTTGTTTCCGTCTGTAAAAGGGTGATTTTTAACTATACTTTCCAAAATTGCACCTGCTTTTTCTTCAACAGTAGGATAAAATTCAGTTTCTCCAAAACCACTAAAAGGTCGTTCAAGAGCAGATCTTAGTGCGTTCTCATCTCTCACACCTTGCAAACCTCCAAACTCTTTTATCAAAACTTGATGAATTGCAAGAACTTCTTGATAGTCTATCATTTCGCCAACTTTTCAAGTAATTCTCGGTCCTCTGTCAAAATTGTTTTTAAGTTGAGCGAAAGTCGCATTTTCTCTGTTGACGTTTTTTCAACCTGGCGAAGGTATTGCAAAAGTTCTTCTAAAATTTCGTCGGGTAACTTATCTACAATTTGCACTATTTCTTCTTTGACTTCCATTTCCTGTCATATTATTTATTACACTAACGTTGGTTTTTGTTGATTAGTTTTTTTTGCTTTCTCTCCATGCTTACCCACGAAGACTTACTACTCTCAACTTCTTCCTAAAACATCCGTACATTTCTTCTATATCCTAGCTTTCATTGCGCATTTTCTTCAATCCGAATGTATGTGGGTCTGATTTTATTTTCATTCCGGTGATAAATTAGCAGTCAAGGGCTGTGAGGGTAAAGTTAGGGTTTTTTAGTGGGAATTGAGGGGGAGTGGTTTTTTCTGTTACTTTTAGGCATTGCCCCTTTTATTAATTTGATTTAAGAGTAACGAACACCTATTAACGATTTTAGAAGTGATTGTTGATTTAATGAATTTAGTCCCGGAATATTCTATATTTTTGGATTGGGTAGATTTTAGTGGGATTGCCAATAATGACTTTCTTTTTTGGCATCGCCCCAAAAAAGAAACAAAAAAACTCTAGGGCTGTTTGCTTTTTCTGATCCTTTTCTAAAAGTCTTCGACGGACTCACTTAAACTCGCTTTTGTCAATTCTTTGATAGTGCGTAGCCTTGCCGGTGCTTTTCCTTTTTAATTTACTAGCTTTATTTCTGTATAATTCCCTTTAATCCTGAGAGAATTGACAACGCTCAAACACTAAGTGAGTCTTTTCGTCAACGCCTTTTGAAGGATCCTCAGAAAAAGCAAAAGGCCCGGATTTTTGTGGTGGGGGTTGGGTGAGGATGGTGCGGTTTTTTATTTTCTTACAGGGATTCAGAAAATCTTAACGCTGCACCGATCTATATGCTGGTGATCAGGGGGTGGAATTTGAGATTATATCTAAGAATCGATGTTTGGTGGGTTGTTGAAACTCAGTCAGTAAGTGAGTCTTTTCTCCCCAACGAGTTGGGGATCAGAAAAAGCAAAAGGCCCGGTTATTTGTGGGGGGGGGGTAAAAGCATTGAGGCTCAGGTAATTTCACTATTTATTACAGGATATTTTTCAAATCTTGCTTGCCTATTATTGCCATTATTTCAACTATGCCATCACTTGCAATTTTATAGTAAATGCTTTCGGATCCACAAACACATCGCCTATAGCCTTTTCTTAAATAATCAACAGATTCAAATGAAAAGGGACGTTGAGAAATAATTTCGAAATATTCAAAAAGGGTATCAAAGTACTTATCAGCCTGAGCCAATCCGAACTTTTGGACACCATACCGGTGAATTCTTATAAGGTCTTCTTTTGCAACATTGCTTAATCGGTACTTAGCCATCTAGAAGTGACTTTGATCTGCTCAAAATTTGCTCTTTACTATCATTGGTAAACCCGCTTTTTTCAGCTGCTTCCAGTTTGGCATTTATCCAATTAACCTGAATTTGTTGTTTCCTGGCCTGCCTGATTAAGTCATTGACTAGCTCACTCTTACTGGAATACTCCTTGCTTTCCACCTGATTTTTAAGCCACTCATCATTGGGTTCTGTAAGTGATATACTTTGTCGTGCCATAATGTTAAATTTGATGTAAATATACACCAAAAACGCATCATGCGAAAGAATTATTGAAAATTGTTGCCTATATCACCTTGCTCCGGAATATTCATTTTCTTACAAGGATTCAGAAAATTTTAAGGTTCAAACCATTTATATGATCGAGATACTCTCTCCCTCAATCCACATAAGTTTGTCTTATAATCTGTTTTAATTCGACTACCTCTTTCTGATTGACTTCTCCGAGCTTCTTAACTACCCTTCTGGCATCAATTGTTCTAATTTGATCAACCGCTATTTTTCCTGATTTTCCTTTAAAAAACACATCGACTCTTGTCGGATAATCATTTGAGCTTGTTGTCATTGGAGCAACTACAATGGTATTCAGATTTCTGTTTAGTTCAATAGGAGAAATAACTACGCAGGGTCTTGTTTTCCGAATTTCACTTCCTACAGTCGGATTTAAATTGACTAAAACGACCTCGTATTGATTGACTACCATTCTAATAAATCTTCGTCTTCGAAAACATCGGGAATCAATTGCTCCTCGGTACTTTCTGAGTTTGCCTCTTTAAACTGAGCATCCCATCCGGCTCGTGGTTTATTCACCGGTTCAATGATCAAATAATCCTCCATAAGCCTGATGTTGACTTCTTTATCAATCCGGTACTTTTCAAGTATGGTTTTATTGAGTATTAAACCCTTGGAATTTCCCACCTTTATGATTTTTGCTTGCATATCATATTTAAATTCGTAGTTACAACATCGTTATAACGAACAGGGCTTGTTTATTGTTCCTTTTTAAGGAAAAACTATCAGATGAAATTAACTAATGAGTCCACTATCTGAGCTTCAAATAGTTATTCAGAAACTGTTTTGATATTGTATTTGTCAAAGCCCAAATTATTGCATGAGCTAAAAAGTAAAATGTCACTATTTGTAACAATGTTTTTCTTTATCAAAAAAGCTAGTAAAGATAATCAGTCCTGGTCCAATTGACGGAAAAAGTAAGTCCAACGAAATTCAAAGCCAACTCGTTTTTTTTGGTATTCTTTTTGAAGATATGAGTGTCAAAGTATTTTATAACTTTGGCTTTCAAACTTTTTATCAAATAGTTAACTATTAAACTATTTCCAGTAT
>SLKL01000379.1 GCA_007134625.1 Saprospiraceae bacterium | reverse complement strand
GAGAAAATAGAAGTTGAAGTAGAAGGAAAAAGAGCTGAAGATCCGCCTAAAGTTTTTACTGACATTCATTTGAAATTTACACTTTACGGGGATTTAGATGATAAAAAGGTAAAAAAAGCATTGGACATGAGCATGAACACCTACTGCTCAGTATCCAAGATGCTGGAAAAAGCCGCTAAGCTCAGCTATGAATACCAGATAAAGGCATCGTAAACCGAATAAGAATGAGCGACCAACTGATCGATAAGCTATTTGATACTCACCGAAAAAAGGTGAATTATCCGCCGGTAAAGGAAGTTCACCTTTTCCTGGAAAAACTGCTCGCCATTCTTTTTCCACAAGGATGTCATGAATTTGCAAAAAGCAAGGAAGATTTAAGGAAAAATCTACAGCAATGCAAGTCCATCTTACTAGATATCAGTTGTGGAAAAGCGGGGCTCCCCAATCCGGAAAAAAGCGCTATAGTAGATCAGTTTTTTGAGCAGTTATCGGGAATCTATCAGGATTTACTACTCGACGCCGTAGCCATAGAAAAGGGAGATCCTGCAGCTGAAAACAGCGATGAGGTGATAGGAACTTATCCGGGATTTTTTGCTGTTTCCGTTTATCGTATTGCACATGCTTTGTATCAATTAAACTTACCTTACATTCCTCGCATACTTTCAGAATATGCGCATAACAAAACGGGAATTGACATTCATCCTGCGGCAAAAATCGGGAAGCGGTTTTGCATTGATCACGGAACCGGAGTAGTCATAGGTGAAACCACCGAAATCGGAGATGACGTAAAAATATATCAAGGTGTTACGCTTGGTGCATTGAGCGTTTCGAAAGACCTCGCCAAGACCAAACGCCACCCCACCATAGAGAACCGGGTAGTCATTTATGCCGGAGCAACCATTCTTGGAGGCAACTGTATAATAGGACATGACAGCACCATCGGCGGAAATGTTTGGCTCACAGAAAGCGTAGCACCAAATACGAGAGTATATCACAAGCCTCAGCTTTTTATTAGCTCACAAAATGATGAAATAAAGAAAACCAAATGAACAAACTCATTGATTTAATCGGAAAAACACCTCTTGTTGAATTGACCGGGCTTCCTGAAAAGCCTGAGGTCAAAATATATGGCAAACTCGAAGGCCACAACCCGGGAGGAAGTGTCAAAGATCGGGCAGCTTATGGCATGATTAAAGGAGCTATGGAAAGAGGGGAAATTGGTCCGGGCAAAAAACTTATTGAAGCCACGAGCGGCAATACCGGAATTGCATTGGCTATGATAGCCGGTCTTATGGGGGTTGAGATAGAGTTGATTATGCCGGAAAACTCCACTAAAGAAAGGGTGCAAACTATGCGCGCCTTTGGTGCCAAGGTCATACTTACACCTGAGAGTGGAGGTATGGAGGCAGCTATCGATTACGCCACAGAAAAAGCTTCACTGAATGATTACGTTATGCTCAATCAATTCGCCAATGCAGATAATCCGGCTATGCACTATCGGACCACAGGCCCTGAGATTTTCGGGGATACTTCCGGAAATATTACGCACTTTGTCTCATCTATGGGTACAACAGGCACTATCATGGGCACCTCGCGATACCTCAAAGAGCAAAATCCTGCGATTCAGATTGTGGGTGTACAACCCATTGAGGGGAGCCGTATCCCCGGCATCCGCAAGTGGCCTGAGGAATATTTACCCAAAATATTTGATCCCAAACGCATCGATCAAATCATCGAAGTAGATCAGGATGAAGCCGCTCATCACGCCCGACTTCTTGCAAAAAGAGATGCTGTCTTCTCGGGAATGAGCAGTGGTGGCGCCTATGCCTCCTCATTAAAATTAGCTAAGCAAATTAACAAAGGACTTATAGTTTGTATCATTTGCGATCGTGGGGACAGGTATTTGTCCTCGGATTTATTTGAGTAGGTAAAGTGGGTAATTATATTTTTTGTCTACCCTTCAATACACCACCTCAAACTGCTGACTCAGCCTATTCCCATAGTCATCAACAAGGGTGAGCAGGTGTTTCCCTTTTTCCGGTTGTAATGCCATTTGATGAAAACTGCGGGTTGTGCCTAAGTATTGGTCATTGAGGTGCCAATGCAGGGCATTTTCTCTTAATTGGTGAGCAGCTTCAAAAATCACGCTTTCTTTTTCGCCCCCCAATTCTATAGGGATGAATATTCGCGGCTGATATGCCGGATAAATCAACTCAATCGCCATAGCTTCTGAAGCAGCGGGATTGCAGCCGGATTTCCAGGGAGGTAGATTGCGGTAGATAGGATTATTTCGACTGTAATACCAAGCCATAGAAGGCGGCAGGACAAACCAATTTTTTGCATGAATATCATCTATAGAAACACAAGATGCGTTGACCCTGTGTGTACCCGCATTATTGACATGTACGAGTTGGTGAAAGGGACAGGACTTGCTCAATTGGCCATTTAAAGGAACCAAAACAGTATCCACAGGAGAACAGTTAAGACCCGCTTTGTAGCCGCTTTTAGTGCATACTGCCAATTCGATGAGGTCATCATAGGGTTTATCAAACCATTTACCCGATGCCGGCAAAGCATCAAAAACCTGAAACATCAGCGGTGCGGCTGCTTCAATACCGGTTAATCCGGGGCGACCTTCACCATCTGCATTGCCCAACCATACTGCTACTACAAAATCCGTATCCAGCCCAATAGCCCAGGCGTCTCTGTAACCATAGCTTGTGCCGGTTTTCCAGGCAACTTTTCTCGTTGTGGACAATCGTTGCCATCCAGACTCTGAAAACGGTCGCTCCACCTTGGTCAGTGCTTCCAAAGTATGCCAAACAGATCCTGCAGAAAGGAGTGATTCATCAGTCAGCTGGTTTTTAGTTTTTTCTTCTTCATCATAGGCATACTTAGCGTATCGGAAAAGATCCGCATCATAGCGCGAGGAATTGGGTCCATACTCCAAAAGCATCCTGCCCATGGCCGCATACATAGAAGCCAGGTCCCATAACTTACCCTCAGCCCCACCGAGAATTAAACTCAGTCCATAGTGCCCCGAAGGCTGATCGAGAGTACTCATACCCATGCTTCTGAGGTAGCGATAGGTTTTTTCTAGACCAAACTCCTGAAGCATCCGCACAGCGGGGATGTTAAGTGATCGGGATAGCGCCTCATCCGCAGGCACCGCCCCCTCATGTGTACGATCAAAATTTTGCGGGGAAAAACTACCGTAACGAGTAGGTATGTCGGCTACAAGAGCCTGTGGCAACAAAGCCCCTTCTGTCAACATGGCTGCGTATAAAAATGGCTTCAGAATACTTCCTGTACTCCGCTTTGCCTGAATGAGGTCAACCTGATTTCCCCTGCGATGCTGATCTGCACCGGGAACATTGGCAGTATAAGCCAATACCTTATTTTCTTTTAGATCGAGCACCAAAACTGCCGCATGTTCTATGTGATTACCGGCAAGTTCACGGGCGTAGTTCCCAACCTTTTCGTTGACCATATGCTGCTTATCCCGGTCTATTGAGGATCGAAAACGAAACTGTCCGGGGTGTTCTGATCTCGCCAACTGCAATAACTGTGGACTTAAGGCAGGTAAGGCGTAAGGTCGCTCCGGTGTAGGTTCCTCAAGATACAGCTCCAGTGTCAACTGATCAAAATGACCGTTTCTGTGTAAACGTCTTAGCAACTCATTCCTCTTTTCAGTCAGTTGATCTTTGTTCCGGCCGGGATGAATCAGTGCCGGGCTATTGGGTAATACTGCTAATGTAGCCGCCTCAGCCCAACCGATTTCCTCCGG
>SLKL01000266.1 GCA_007134625.1 Saprospiraceae bacterium | reverse complement strand
AATTCTCTCGTTTTGAGCCCGATATTATCTAAATGGTTTCAAGTAAAGGCTGAAGAAGTACCCACTTTTGCTCAAATGGCGGGTCATTCCTTTTTCAATTCGCTGGGTATTGCCTTTGCCTTTACCGCTATTAATGTTTTATTGATAGATAGACATGGGATTGAAATGTTGCCCTATATCTATCTGGGAGGTGGGTTGTTGGTTTTCCTTATAGGCAGATTGTATGCATACTTAGAAGCCCGATTGCCCTCCACACAGTTGTTTTCTATCGTATTGGTGTTTTGTATTGTCTGGACCTTATTAACAAGGGGACTTGTCAGTATTGGGGACAGTATTCTTATTCTTGGAGTCCTCTATTGTCTGTACCTCGCCATGTACCAATTGATCAATCTCGAATTTTGGGGTGCAGCTGCCTTGATTTATGATGTCAGACAAAGTAAAAGACTTTTTGGTTTGCTATCTTCAGGGGAGTCTGTCGCTAAAATGGGTGGGTATTTTTTAACTCCTTTTATTGTAAGCTATTTTTCCCTTTCTGACTTGCTGTTTTTTGCAGCTGCAGCTTTTGGGATTTCCTTTTTCTTTTTATTCCAGTTGTCAAGATTCAATACCGATGCACTTAAGGTAGAACATCACCATCACCATAAGTCGATTAATTTATTTCAAAAACTTAAGCAGTGGATACCTTCAGACTCTATGTCTTATCTGCAGCTCACGTCCTATTTTGCGCTTTTCTCTGCATTGGTTTATTATCTCGTACATTATTCTTTCTTGAATAGAGTAGAAGACAGTTTTGATGATGTAGAACAATTGGCCTATTTCTTCGGCTTATTTTTTGGAATGGGTAAATTTCTGAATCTGTTTATCAAAATCTTTTTATTCAACAGATTCTTTAATACACTAAAGGTAGGTTACCTTGTACTGGCATTTCCATTTCTGATTGCAATTATTTCAGCCATGGGGTTTTTAGGTCAGTTTTTTGTCGATGACACCTTGTTCCTTTTTTTAGTTGTTTTTGGTATAATTATGCTCTTGGATGAGGTACTGCGGTCCTCTGTTTATATGCCCTCGTTTTTTGTGCTTTTTCAGCCCCTGCGGAAGCATCAGCGGCTTGAGGGTCACACCTTTGCTAAAGGTTATATGGAGCCCATTGGTATGGGGGTTGCCGGACTGCTTATGGTTGCCATGATTGCGCTTAATGTGTTTACACTTTCAAGTGTTATTTTTTTCCTTTTTATTGCAGCCCTATCTTGGCTGCTGTTTGGTTGGCTCACTAAAAATAAATATGAGGACATCGTACAGTTTTTATTAAAAAACAGATTGTTATCTGATAGCCAAAATTTATTGACAGAATTAAATGACGCCACTCTTAAAGAAAAAGGACTTGATAAATCAGATGATCCCGCTTCTATTCTTTACCGATTAAAAATTAGTGGCAAAGAATTGCCCGCGTCAGAACGCTCAGACTTAATCAAAAAGCTTCTGGATTCCGAAAACGCATTGGTGCTTTCAGACTTATTTGATTTTATTCAGATTCATAATCATCCGGAGTTTATTCCTGATGTATTTAAACTGATTCAACACCCTGATCTTGAAGTTTGTAAAAAAGCTGCTTTTACTTATTGCTTTTTTAAACCCGATGAAGCGCTGACCAATGTGGGTGAACTTATTGATTCATCCGATTTTGCCAGAAAAGAAATCCTAATTGCTGCCGTTTTACGCTATACCGGTATATATGGTGCTATTCGATTTGGGAAGAAGTTTACTGATTTGTTGGATTCCGAAAACTCGGCTGATCGCACGTCCGCAGCAAGGATTATTGCTCTTATTGGTAAAAATGATTATCACCACCCCCTGTTAAAATTACTTGCTGACCAAAGTAAAGAAGTTAGAAAGCAAGCGATTATCGCAGCGGCAAAGGTCAAAAGCCCCGGACTTATAGAAAGTGTTCTCAATAGTTATATCCAATCAGATTTTAGCAGATTTTCATCTGCTACCCTTGAGGCTTATGGTTCTGATGTTGTTTTTTATGTTGAAAGGGAGCTTGAAAAATCTTCATCCAAAAGGACTAAAATCCGATTGCTTAAGTTACTGAGTCGAATACCTTCCGAAAGATCTACGACTCTTATTCTTGAATTTCTGGACCATAATGATTTTGAAGTGCGAAATGCTGCTTTAGATGCTGCTTTTAATTCAGGTCAATTGATTAATAGCAAGCTTATCGCACCCAAAGTAAATAAATTATTTAAGGATGAATTTAAGCTGTTTTTATCCATTCTGAATTTAGAGCCTGTCAAGGATGAAACTGTTAAAGCTGCACTTAAGAATGAGTTAAAGAGTCAAAAACATCGAATGTTGAGTTTGATGGGGCTGATTTACAATAAGAATATTATCATAAAAGCCAGAGACAATATGAGGTTTAATGATCCTCATTTGATGGCTAATGTTCTGGAAATGCTTGAAAATGAACTAAGACTTAAACACAGTCGAAAACTGACTAAAGTTCTGGAATTTAACGAAAATGATCTTTTTGTCTCTAAAAGTGCTTCCAGTATTTCATTAGATGCCTTTGCACAGTTTGTTTTGGATCGAAAAAGAATTAAGGTGTCAGAATGGACTTTAGCCATTTTATTCAGGTGTTGTAAATCCAAGGGTCATGTATTTAAACAGGATAATTTAGATGCTCTGAAATCTATTGATTCAGATATAGTCAATCAAGAGCTAAATAGAAGTTAAAATAAGAATTATGGAATTTTTAGTTGACAAGGTTTTCTCACTTAAATCGGTGCCTATCTTTGAAAGTCTGCCCGAATCCGCATTACTCGATGTTGCCAGAATTATGGACTTTGTAGAATTTAAAAAAGATGAAGTATTTATTAAAAAGGGAGAGGTAGCTGAGGATATGTTTATTATCAAACAGGGCAAAGTTGCAGTAGTTGATGGTGAACTTACCCTTGCCACCCTAAGTGAAAATGAAATTGTTGGAGAATTGGCCATTTTAGCTCCAATAAAAAGAACTGCAACGGTTAAGGCATTGTCAGATGTTATTCTTTACAGGATAGAGAGAGAATACTTCCTCGATCTGCTATACGAAAAACCCGAAATGATGAGTGACCTCATCGAAGTCCTGATAAATAGAATCATGTTCCTGAACAGTGAATTAAAAAAGTATCAAACGCTCCTACAAAAGCGTTGAAATATATACATCAGCTGCTCAGGATTGAAGATACAGCTACTCTTTGATCACTTGCCCAGAATAACCTCTGACAATCCCCATAATTCCTACTTTTACCCTGAGCGACTTGTGGTGCGATGTGGTGAGCATTTCGAATACTCAATAACCTCCTGTCGAACCAAGCGATTTGTAGTGAGCGACTTGTAGTGCGATGTGGTGAGCATGTCGAACCAAGCGAAGTCGAACTAAGTCGAACCATGCCGAAGGGTTCCACTTCCCACTTTTACCCTGAGCGAAGCCGAAGGGTCCCTCTTCCCACTTCCCTCTTCCTACTTCCCTCTTCCATCTTTCATCTCCCTTCTCCCTACTTTTACCCTGAGCGACTCGTGGTGAGCGATTTGTAGTGAGCGAAGTCGAACTAAGTCGAACCAAGCCGAAGGGTCCCACTCCCTACTCCCCAAAAATTCACTTTCGAAAACCCTATGGTTTTAAACACTAATTCTTCGCCTCCAACTCTTTTAAAAACACCGCCTTGGCAGGTGCTCTGAATTCCCTTGCCCAATCCGTATGATAAGTATGAGTATTCAAAAAATTAATTTGTATCTCATTCCATTTTTT
>SLKL01000401.1 GCA_007134625.1 Saprospiraceae bacterium | reverse complement strand
CTATCTTTTTTTCATCATCGATTCGAGCTTCAAAATCTGTTTGCAGGTGCTCGACCGGTCCTGCACTTATGGTCTTGATCTTACCTTTTTTGACATCCATGCATCCTCCTTCACTCAGGACTGATTCAATGTAGGAAACTACCCATTGGTGTTCATCTAATTCTTTTTGAGTCCATGGTAGATCCATGTTTGCCTTCTTGGTGCCTGAAAGGGACATGGTATTTATGATTTGGGATTCCTCCACAGATATAAGGGTCTCCGGTGTTGCACCTATCCACAACTGACCGGATGGGGTATAAATTACATATTTCAGAGTAGGCGGATACCATTCACACAGAAGTTCAAAAAGACTACCTAACTGCTTCGTTAGTTCCGGATTATCCACTTTTATCGGTCGGGATAAAACGACTTTTTTTAATTCATCTTTCGTCATCACCTCCTGAGAGTTGATAATGCTGTTTTCAAAATGAGACTGATTAATGTCTGCAATTTTATGACTGCTTTGATTTGTAAAAAAGTCGATGTCTGCTTTTTCTGAGGTAGAGCTGCTTTTTTCTTTTTCTGAAAAAAGGAAAATAGGGTGATCAGTATAATCATAGGGTGCAAATATAAATCCTGTTGCATAAGCTACTTCATGAGGTTTTATAACTTTGACCTCCTTGTTATTCATGAAAACAGACTCTTGGAAACCATTGCCCGGTAAAGCATAGAGAGCAAAGGGCTGTCCTTTTTTTAGCTTATGAAGAAGTTGTTCATTCAATTGAGAAGGGTTCATTTATTACTTTTTTTCAATAATCAGTACGGTGTGTCGGGCAATACAGACTAATTCCTGTTTTTCGTTTGTGATTCTAATATCCCAGACATGCAATTTTCTCGATTTCTGAATGAGTTTTGCTTCCCCAAAAACAAAGCCTTCGCTAACCTTTTTTACATGAGTGGCATTGATTTCAATCCCTACCGGGAATTTATTTTCTTCATCAATAGTCAAGGCTGACCCCAGACTTCCGAGCGTTTCAGCAAATGCGACAGATGCACCACCATGCAGCAATCCATAGGGTTGACGGGTTTTGTGATTTACAGGCATTTTACCTTTTAGCAAATCATCCTCCACGGCAGTAACCTCCATCTCCATATGTCCGGGTAGACAATCTGCCATGAACTTATTGATTTTTTCTAAGTGCTGTTTTTCCATACCATTTATAAAAAGTAAAATTAGAGAAAGTTTCTAAAAGGTCAGGAAAAAATTTAAATCAAATATGGAGATGGCTTATTCCGGCTAAATATTATCTTTACCATTTGAATTAGATGATTAAAATTTATAGCCATGAAAACGAAATCTATATTTATTGCCCTTGTTTTGATTTTTGCAATGAATGGTCTTTATGCACTATCACATAAGCACGACAATGGCATTAAAGAAATGGTCAATTTCCTGACCTCTGTAAATGCCTATCTGTACGATAATGCAGAAAAAGATCGCCTTTATTCACCTGCAGATTTCAATAATTTTGTCAATGAATATTACGGTGACCGTGAAACCTATCTGACGTCGGCAAAAGCTATTCAAGGCTTATTGGAAAGAAATGCAGAAATACTGGGACAGGACATGAACACTGAGGAAGGCTTAAATGAGATTTTAAATCATATCTTGCTTTCAAAAGAGGAGCGTCTGGAAAGATTCGAAGGATTGGATCCTGCACAATCTGATTGCCATCATGCATACATCCGTGAGCATCAAAGTTGTATGGTAAATGCCATTATGGATGGTTTATTTGAGCGGGTTAATGCTTCTGTTGGAGCAAGTTTTTTTAATTGCCATTTCAAAGCCTCAGGAAAGTTTTTTGATTGTATAAACTAATGCACTGTCTTTTCCATTTTAGGTAAAAAGGTTTATGAAAGATATTCTGGATTTGTTGGGGAGATTTTTTCTGTCTTTCATATTTCTATATGAGGCTTATGATAGTATCGTCTTTTACAGCAAAACTAAACTGAGAATGGAAGAGTTTGGTTTGGTCTGGCAAACTGATATACTTCTTGTTTTCTCTATCATTCTGATGGTAGTTGGAGGAGTTTTTCTGATTTTAGGATACAGAGCTTCACTTGCCTCAATCCTCCTGTTAATTTATTGGATTCCCCTTACTTTTATACTGTATTCCTTTTGGTTTGAACCTGAGGTTGAAACGAGACGTTTTCTCGCAGTGATGTTTATGAGAAATATAGCTATTGCCGGTGGTTTACTGCTTGTTATCGTAAATGGCAGTGGTAAATACAGTTTAAAAAGACTAATAGACCGAAGGCGGATTAATGTGAGGGACATCTGACCTGATTTTGACTTTTTCCTGCCCAAAATTCATTTTTTTGCTTCAACTTATTTCATTAATTGCTGTTTGAAATTCGAGTTGATGGGTAATACAATTATGAAGAATACTGAGAAAAAGGTGGGCATCCTGTGGTTTAGAAATGATCTTCGTCTTCACGATAATGAAGCTCTTGAAGATGCATTAAATCAGGTAGAAGATTTATACCCCGTATATGTTTTGGATGATCGTTGGGTGAAAGGAAAGACTTCTTACGGCTTTCCAAAAACCGGTCATCACAGAATGAAGTTTATTTTGGAGTCCCTCACTGATCTGAAAAAGAATTTACAAGCAAGGGGCAGTGACCTCTACGTTTATACCGGAAAAACTGAAGACATCATATTTGACCTTGTAAGTCAAACCGGTGCAAATTGGGTTTTTTGTAACAGAGAAAGGACTCAAGAAGAATCTGAAATTCAGGATGCTTTAGAGAAAAAGTTGTGGACCATAGGTAGGGAAATGCGTTTCTACAGGGGAAAAATGTTGCTTTACACAGCGGACCTGCCTTTTCCGGTAACTCATACTCCCGATACTTTTACTCAATTTAGAAAGGAGGTTGAAAAGTTTGTTTTAGTCCGAAAGCCTTTGGACACTCCTGAGAAGATTAATGGAGGAAGCGAATTAGAACCCACATCCATTCCTGATTTAGAGGAATTAGGATTTTCTTCTGCTTCCCATCAATATGAAGATGCTTATCCTTTCAAAGGGGGTGAAACAGAGGCCATCAACAGATTGAAGTATTATCTCTGGGAGTCTGATTGCATAGCTGAATACAAAGAAACCCGAAATGGTCTTTTGGGTGAGGATTACTCCAGTAAATTCTCCGCTTATCTATCCCAAGGCTGTTTGTCGCCCAAGTTGATCTATAGTGAGGTGAAAAAATATGAAAAAGAGCGGCAAAAAAATCAATCCACATATTGGTTGATTTTTGAATTACTGTGGCGCGATTACTTTAGATTTATTGCCAAAAAATATGGTACTGCCATCTTTCAATTTTCAGGAATCAATGGTTATGAGCAAATAGTCCGGGGAGGTCAGGAAGAATTTGAAGCCTGGTGTGAAGGGCGAACGGGAATACCATTCATTGATGCAAATATGAGGGAATTAAATGCTACCGGCTTTATGAGCAACAGAGGCAGGCAAAATGTTGCTTCCTTCCTGATTCACGATCTAAAAGTCAACTGGCTCTGGGGTGCCGAATACATGGAGAGCTTACTTGTGGACTACGACCCCTGCTCCAATTACGGCAATTGGAATTACCTTGCCGGAGTGGGAACTGACCCCAGAGAAGGCAGGTATTTTAAAGTGTTGAATCAAGCCAAGAGATACGATCCTAATGGTGACTATATCCGACATTGGATACCCGAATTAGCACATCTTGATTCGGGTGATATTCACTGGCCTTTTGATAATCCATCTCTGGATGACCTACCG
>SLKL01000395.1 GCA_007134625.1 Saprospiraceae bacterium | reverse complement strand
TTTTCAAGGTGATAACGTTCTTCCACCTCATTGTTTATCTCTAATCCATAAGCTCTACCCGTTGCTGCAAGAAATTGCCAGATACCCTTTGCTCCGGCAGGCGAAGTGACATTTCGTAGATTACTTTCAGCTACAGCCAGGTATTTGAAGTCGTCAGGGACGCCTTCCTCAGCTAAAATCGGTTCTATAACTTCAAAAAACCGATTGGCCATTTTCATGTTTAAAGCCGTACTTGAGTGCCAATAGGAATTGACGAGTACCTCTCTTTCAAGTCGTTCGCGTATGTCGAAGTTATCTACAGGGACAGGCTCTCCCGCAAATGAAAAATCTTTATGAAGTTGTACTGACCTCACGTTTTGAGGTAAACCATAGTGTACTTCTGCTTCTTCAAACTTAGGTGTATTTGCCGCTTTTTCTTCACCCCCTGAAAGATAGGAGGAAAACAGAAAAATGAGCAGCAATGAGCTGAGTGCAAGATTGAAAATGGTGAGACCTTTATTCATGATTCTTAATTTTTGACCGTTCTTCTAATGGGTTGCTTATAAATCGGTACATTTGAACATGCTTCCCCGTACATTAATGACTTGCATACCGGAAGTAAAGCTGCTGTTATGGCAAAGTACAACTCTTCCGGGGTTTTTATGGTAGAGCAGCCTTTAATCAGGATGCGTCTATCCGTATAATCACTATCCATCAAATGTTGTTCCATGTTTTTCAACATTAACTTTTCAATCAGCTTTTCCCTACTTCCAAAGCCAATGGACTGAACTTGCTCATGACAGTGTTTTGATATCAACATATAAGCCCAAGGCGGTATGATGGCGTCAGTTGAACAAAAAACGCGTAGGTGTTTGCCGGTAAATTGGCTCCAGTCTTTTTGGTTTACTTTTTCTCTGAATTCAGCCTCTTTAACTATTAATCCCTTGAATAAAAATTCAGCTATATCCAGTTCAGCTATTTCTTCTTGCGGATAAAATTTTTCTAAATCAATAGTTATCAGACCACTTGCTGCTACTTTGTTTACTAAGGGTTTTTCCGTGTTCATAATTTTGGGTATTTAATTTCTCAATTCATTTCCGTTTTCTATGGGAGCGGGTTCTCCTATGCTCCCTTCTTCCTCTTGTATTACTTCTTTGAGTTTGGGCAGTTCTTTGGCGTTTTTCAGACCGAAATACTCCAGAAACCGATCACTTGTTTTGTACAATAATGGCTTACCTATTTCATCCGATCTGCCTGCTATTTCAATCAATTCCTTTTCTAAAAGTTTCTGAACAATATAATCGGAATTAACCCCACGAATATTGCTTATTTCAGAACGGGTAACAGGTTGCTTGTAGGCGATAATCGCCAGTGATTCCATAGCCGTTTTGGTCAGTTTTTTCCTGGAAGTCAACTTAAGGTATTCCGAAATGACATTGTGGTATTCCGTTTTGCTTTTAAAAAGGTAACCATTGTTGATATTCACCAACCCAAAAGCGTATTGATCAGAATCGTATTTTTGGACTAATCGATCTACAGCCTCACTGATTTGATCTGCGGTCAACGGGAGGTCCATTTCTACTGACAGCAGTTTTATCAGTTGATCCTCACTTACAGCCTCAGTAGCTGAAAATATGATACTTTCTATGTACAGATCAATTTTTTCCAATGGCTCAATTTTCATGCAAAGAAAAAGATAATCAAGCCAATAAGCAAGAGAAAGGCGAAAATGATGATTAGGGAATAGATCAAATACTTTTTTTCTCTTGATTCTCTAAGTTGATTGAGCGGGGTGTCTGCTTTTTTGTTTACTTTAAAATTGTAGGAAAAACCGTTGTCTTCAGCCTTTTCTACTTTAATTATGCAGAGCTCTTCTTCAATGAAAAAGGAATAATCTTTAGAAGCCTTAACCAAAAAGTCGATGAGCACAATTTTAGCATTGCAGTAAATCATTAGGTTACCACTACCCGGGGCATGATAAAGTCCGACATTGTGTTGCCTGCCGAAGTCATCCAAAAAGGTCCATGTTTGTTGATTCAAAATAAAAAAACTTAGCTCCTGACTATAAAAACCTGATTTCGATTATTCTAACTCGCATAAAAATTGTAAATCAGACACCTAAAAAAGAGTGGAAATTAAATTTATGGTAATTTTCCTCATTTTTTACGAAAGTCCTTTAAAATTAAAAAAGTTTTTGTAAATCCTCTCTATACTTCGTTCCATTTTTTCGATGTAGCCCGCTACATCTTCAAAAAAGAGCCTTGTCTAGAGAGTTTTACGACATGTTCCCAATTAATTGGGAAAGAATTATGCTTCGCGTTAATAATCGATCTCAGGTAAAAGGAATGCTAATGAATAGATTTTTGTTTCCTTCAGAACTTTTTTCAATAGTAAAAATAGTCATAGTTTTCCAAAATAGGGATAATTAGTAAAGATTAAACTAACTTGCGCATATGCAATCAAAGTGGTTAAAAAGTACGGTAATTCCAACATTGATAATTTCAGTTTTAATAATTCTGACTTTTGTACTTTTCGGAAGTATAGAGGATTATTTTATCAGCTTGCTTGAAGAAGTACAAGAACAAAAGCTGATTTATTCAATACTCAGTTTCCTGATCTTGCTCTCTGATATTCTTTTACCGGTACCCTCCTCTATTATCATGTTCATCAATGGTTTTGTTTTAGGAGTGGTTGGCGGTGGATTACTTTCATTATTTGCCTTAATGGGTGCATCTGTTGTGGGATACTTTCTGGGAAAATTCTCTCAAAATGTATTTCATTCAAAAGCCAATATTTCAGCCTCCTCTATGGTGGAAAGCTACGGCATGATTGCTATTATTGTTACTAGGGGTATGCCTGTTCTGGCAGAAGCTGTTTCTATAGTATGCGGATACAATCGGATGAATTTCAGGAAATACCTGCTGTTTTCATTCATCGGATATCTTCCATTGTGTTTTTTGTATTCCTTTTTTGGGCAGTTGGGTCAGGATAAAAACCTTTTTTTAATCACCTTCTTTATTTCTCTTTTGATTGCTGCTGTAATGTGGTTTATTGCGCGTAAATTCTTTTTAAAAAAATCCGGCGAATGACCTTTTTTAGCATTTTGCGGAAAATGACAACAGCAATAGTTTTGCTATTTCTGAGTACCGGCAATTTATTTGCCGGAGACACCACTAGCAGTTCAAAAATCAATATACTGGCAGTGCCCATACTCGGATATGAGCCTGAAACGAGAGGACATTTTGGAGCTGTGGCATTGCTATCTTTTGATTTGAATTCAGGTACAGATTTACGTAGCTCTGTAGCAAAGACCAAACTTCAATACACCCTCAATAAGCAATTGATATCCGAAGTAGAATGGGATATCTTTTTCCGTGAAGAAAAATGGTTCAGCAGTGGTCAAATTCATTTTTCAAAATACCCGGATTTCTATTATGGCATTGGACCAAATACATCAAAAGACAGTGAGCTGTCCTATCAAAGTAACAGGTTTAGTGTTGATGTACGTGTATTAAAAAAATTACGAGATAATTTCTTTGGGGGTATCAATACAGGTTATACAAGATATAGCAACTTCAAATTCAGTGAAGAAAATATTAAATTTGGAGAACTAAAAAATTCTGATAATTACCACTTTGGCATAACTGGATTATTAGATACCCGGAATTCTATATTGAATGCAACCGAGGGACTGTATTTGCTTGCAGAGGCGGGTTTTCACTTTTCTGAAAGTAATTATTCATCCTTGCTATTGGATTTTAGAACTTATCACAGGTGGAGGGATAGAGTAATTTTGGCGGGGAGAATGTTTTTGGATA
>SLKL01000237.1 GCA_007134625.1 Saprospiraceae bacterium | reverse complement strand
AGGATGCATCAGGATAATTTATAATTTATAATGGCTTGTCTCGTAAAGACGCGAAATGAAATGGAGTGGATTGACGAGAATAATGGACAATTGATAATGATTAATTAATATTAAAAATCAAGATAGGCGCAAAGTTTTCAACTTACCAAACTCTCTCTGTGATCTCTGCGACCTCCTTGTTCCCACGCAGTGGTGAATGTGGTAAAACCATTGAAAAGTTGGGTAATTTCCTTTTCTATCAAGACGAATCTGATTTAAAAAATTGGCGAAAATTCAAAAGAAAACAAGAAAAATAATAATGAAACAAACATATTTAGTTGAGGGGTGCAGAAGCCCGATTGGAAATTTCAGAGGAACCTTATCTCCGGTTAGAACCGATGATTTAGGAGCCTTGGTGATCAAGCGATTAATGGAGCGAGTCCCGGATTTACCAAAAGAAACCATAGACGATGTGATAATGGGTTGTGCCAATCAGGCAGGTGAAGACAACAGAAATGTCGCGCGAATGGCTTTGCTATTGGCCGGACTGCCATTTACCGTTCCCGGTGAGACGATCAACCGTCTGTGCTCTTCGGGCATGAGTGCAATCGTACATGCGCACAGAGCCATACAGACAGGCGATGGGGATTTATTTATCTCCGGTGGTGTAGAGCACATGACAAGAGGACCTTATGTCATCAGTAAAAGCAGTCGTCCCTACGGGTCCGATTCAAAAATGTATGATTCCAGTTTTGGCTGGAGGTTCATCAATCCGGCTATGGATAAATTATACGGAACAGAAGGTATGGGTAATACCGCCGAAAATCTGGTAGAACTTTACGGTATATCCCGTGAGGATCAGGATTCATATGCCTACCGCTCACAAATGAAAGCTGCCGAAGCCAGAAAAAATGGAAGGCTTGCAAAAGAGATAGTTGAGGTGAGTATAGCTCGCAGGAAAATGGATCCATTAATTTTCTCTGAAGACGAATTCATCAAGCCCAATACCACCCCTGAAATTCTTGCAAAATTAAGACCGGCATTCAAAGCAGCAGATCAGGGAGGAACAGTAACTGCCGGTAATGCATCCGGTTTGAATGATGGTGCTGCTGCTGTTTTGGTGGCCTCCGAAGATGCCGTTAAACAATACGGGCTGCAACCTAAAGTTCGGGTTGTCGCATCAGCAGTGGCAGGTGTTGAACCGCGAATCATGGGCATTGGTCCCGTTTTCGCCAGTAAGAGAGCTTTGGCTAAAGCAGGCTTAACCCTCGATCAGATGGACATCATCGAACTGAATGAAGCCTTTTCAGCTCAGGTCCTGGCATGTACAAGGGAAATGGGGCTTGCAGATGACGATCCAAGAGTAAATCCCAACGGCGGCTCGATAGCACTCGGTCACCCACTGGGCATGAGTGGAACAAGAATCACCTGGACCGCAGCTCTCGAACTGCATGAACAAAATAAAAAGTACGCCCTTTGTACTATGTGTATTGGCGTAGGACAGGGCTATGCGGTAATTTTAGAACGCGTTTAATCAGATAAAAATGATCTACTCTTTTGATGGATTTACTCCTGTTGTCCACCCTTCTGCCTTCGTCCATTCGCAGGCAGCAGTCACCGGCAATGTCATCATTGGCAAAGATGTTTATATCGGACCCGGAGCCGCCATCAGAGGCGACTGGGGACAAATCGTCATCAAAGACGGCTGCAATGTACAGGAAAACTGCACCATTCATATGTTTCCCGGCATCACTGTCACCCTGGAGGAAAGTGCCCACATCGGTCACGGTGCAGTCATACACGGCGCTCATATCGGTCGAAATTGCCTCATAGGAATGAACGCTGTCATCATGGACGAAGTCACCATCGAAGAGGAATGCATCATCGGAGCCCTTTCCTTTGTTAAGGCAGGAATAACCATACCCAGACGACAACTATGGGCAGGCAATCCCGCAAAATTAATCAAGGAAGTCTCCGACGAAATGATCAAATGGAAAATTGATGGCACTCGTCTCTATCAACAATTACCCGAAGACTGCCGCCAATCCCTCCGCGAAGCCAACCCCTTAACAGAGGTCCCCAAGGATCTAAAAAAACAGGGGAAGGTTTATGAGCGGTGGCGGAAGGTGTGAGGGGGGACAGAATAAAGCTATCTTAACCTCAACAAAAGTTAAGTCTTATAAAATTAGTGATTAAAAACAAAAGATTTCTTATCTTTATCATGAAAAAAACAAAACTGAGATGGATTCAACTGCTCAATTAAAAAAAAACCTCATTACCATAATTAAGAATTCAGATGATATAAATTTCTTAAAGGCACTTCAAACTATTTTTGATGGTCCTGAGGAAGCCCTTTTTAAATTAAACCCTGAACAAGTAAAGTCAATACAAAAAGGAAGGGCACAAATCAAAGCAGGCAAAACCCACAATAATGATGAAGTAGTCAAGGAGATAAAGGAATGGCTGGAAAAAAAATAATTTGGTCCGATCATGCAAAATATGAATTCAGAAAGATTCTTGAATTCTACAATGAAAGAAATGGAAATCAGAAATATAGTATAAAGCTATTAAATCAGACTGAGGAGTTATTAAATACACTTTCAAAAAATCCCCTTCTAGGTCGCTTAACAACAATTAAACAAACAAGAGTAATTCCTTTTAAAGAGTATTTGATCTTTTACGAAGCAAAAAATAAAGAAATAGAAATCTTATCTTTTTGGGACAACAGACAAAATGAAGATAACCTAAAAATAAAGTGATCAAAAGCAAAAAAAATCTATTTAGCTAATAATTCATCTGAGTACACGACAAAAAATCAAATTAAACCTTTTTAAAACAATGGTTGCAAAGTTGAATGGAGGGTTAAAGTAATGCATAACAATGTTTTAAAGGTTAAAAAATGGACTAAGTTTGCTTTAATCTGCCTTGCCTATGGCTAGATAAACTCCGCATCTGCGGTGTCAATCTTTCCTGCGGCTAGATAAACTTAAAGAAATAAGACTCCAGCTTGCGTATATTTCCCACAGATGGTAGTTTACCCAACCGTCGGCAGGTCTAACTTTTTCGCTAATTTCTTGGATTAGCTTATTACCATACCATATATTTTAGCTGTATTTAGCAATATCCGCCATCCGTCCTTTAAACTAAATTTCAATACTTTACAAACCGCTCCTTGTTTTTGTCATATACTGAGGTTTTATCTATTCCAACTGCAAAAGAAACAAATGAGTTAGCAAATGAATATCCATTTATCTATGAATGTCCGAACAAAGGTAGGTACATTGTAAAATCCAAACCTCTTTATATTACTTTCCGCAAATCAGGCGGTGGTGAAATGGAAAAACTATTTGGAATAGATGAAATTATTATTCTTAATCCAAAAAACGATCTTGATACATTTATGAAAGATGATAATTACAGCACTGAAGTAAGAGAAAGGGTTAAGTATTATTGCGAGAAAATTGGGGTAGAAAAACTCAATGAAGAAAAACAGTTTTTTATATTGTCACAGGAAAACTCTATATTATTACCACATAAACCTAAACCGAAAAAAAGAAATAATAGCTACCGGGCGTATTATACCTTATCCTACCTTTTGAAGGGGATCGAGAAAGGATCTTTTACAGACTTAAAGCCATCAACTTCATAAAACCGCTCGTCACCCCCCAACTGCAACAATTCAACAACCCTCCCCTCAAACCTACCTCATTGAAATTGATGGTGGTGTTGGTAAACATAACATTTCTGAGCTCTCACAAGCAGGTACGGATGTACTTGTAGCTGGTAGCAGTGTTTTTAAAACTGATGATATTCCGAAAAGAATT
>SLKL01000060.1 GCA_007134625.1 Saprospiraceae bacterium | reverse complement strand
TTTACAGGATATAAAAAAAACAAAAATAGCCAAAACCGGAATACAGTACCTTTTCATTTTATTTCTGTTTTAACTATGCTTTAAGTAATCTATTTCAAATGTTTGATTTTCAGCTAATTCAGTAGCTTTTTCGTAAACAATTATCGGAACAGTATTCCCTTCCAGATTATTCACGACTACCTTTTGCTTATCAAAGAAAATCTCAATATTGGCTGACCTGAAAAAGACGTTGAACTTACAGCTTTCCCATTGGTCCGGTAAAAGGGGATTGAAAATCAGTTTTCCTTCTTCTACCCGCATGCCACCAAATCCCTTGACAACAGACATCCATGTACCTGCCATGCTCGTTATGTGGAGGCCTTCAGCGACTTCATTGTTGTAGTCGTCCAAATCCAATCGGCTTGTACGCAGGTAGAGTTCGTATGCCTTTTGGGGGCGATTCAGCGCAGCTGCTTGTATTACATGCACACAGGGCGACAATGAAGACTCGTGAACGGTATAAGGTTCATAAAAATCAAAATGTCGTTCCAACTCCTCTTTACTGAATTCATGCTCAAAAAAGTAAAAGCCCTGAAGTGTATCCGCCTGCTTGATATAAACTGAGCGCAGAATTCTATCCCAGGACCAATGCTGATTAATTGGTCTTTGTTCTTTGGGAAGCTCAGATGCGGGAATCATTTCTTTATCCAGAAATCCCTCCTGTTGCAGAAAAACATTTTTTGACTCATCAAATGGCATATACATTCTGGATTGAATATCCTGCCAACGTTCTATTTCCTTCTCGTCAAACTTTGTCTTTTTACAAATATCCTTGTAGTGCTCAGGGAATTCCTTTTTTACCAAATCAATAATCTCCTGAGTGTATCTGAAACACCACAATGCTCCATAATTGGTGTACCAATTGTTGTTGATGTTATTTTCATACTCATTCGGTCCGGTGACACCGAGCATGACATATTGACTTTTATGCTCAGAAAAAGTGATGCGTTGCGACCAGAAACGGCTAATTGCAATAAGTACTTCAAGCCCATATTTTGGGAGGTACTCCACATCATCCGTGTATCGCACATAATCAAAAATGGCATACGCAATGGCTGTATTCCTATGGATTTCCTCAAAGGTGATTTACCATTCGTTATGGCATTCCTCACCGTTCATGGTAACCATGGGATAGAGCGCTGCACCATTGGAGAAGCCAAGTTTTTCAGCATTTTCAATGGCTTTGGGAAGGTGGTTGTATCGGTATTTTACCAGATTTCGAGCGACTTCGGGATCTGCACTACACAGATAAAAAGGCAGGCAATATGCCTCGGTATCCCAATAAGTGCTGCCACCGTATTTTTCTCCGGTAAAACCCTTTGGACCGATATTCAATCTCGGATCCTCTCCGGTATAGGTTTGATGCAGATGAAAAATATTGAATCGAATACCCTGTTGTGCAGCCACATCTCCCTCAATTTGTATATCGTGTTTGTCCCACATGCCATGCCATACCGCTACATGTTCTTCCATTAGTTTTTCAAAACCCGCATCGGTCGCTTTTTTCAATAAATCCTCTGATAAACTTTTGAAATCCTCATCCGGATAATTGAAATTAGAGATGATTGCTGCGTATTTGTTGATCTGAACTACTTCGCCTTCTTTTACGGAAATATTGGTTTGCTGAGCGATGAATTTCTTTCTTTCGGAAGGCAAAACCGGCAGCTGCAGGCTCTCCCCCATTTTACTGATCTCATAATGCATAGTAGCCCGTACACGAAAATCCAGCTTCTTTGTTTTTGCCTCCACAAAAGGAAAATCAGAATTGGAATCCTTATCCGTTTCCTGCCAGAATTTTTCTTCGTAATTGGAATCCTCATTGATCACATCAAAATCCAGGTAAGGTATCAGGCTGATTTCTCCCGAAAAATTCAGTGCCTCGATGCGATACTGCACTGCTCCAATATCTTTTCGCTCCATGGAACAAAAGCGAATGGATTTGATCTTTACCTTTTCTCCACTTTTCAACTTCATCGTACACTCACGACGCAGCAAACCGGACTTCATATCCAATTCCCGATAAAAATCGTAAATCTTACATTCATGAATGTCCAGTTCTTTTCCATTCACCATTATCCTTATACCAATCCAATTAACAGAATTGATCACCTTGGCAAAGTATTCCGGATAACCATTTTTCCACCAACCTACCCTCGTTTTGTCGGGAAAATAAACCCCGGCGAGATAACTCCCCTGCAGACTATCTCCTGAATAAGATTCTTCAAAGTTCGCCCGTTGACCCATGCGCCCATTCCCAATACTGAATACGGACTCGGAAGCCCTGTTCATCTTTGGATCAAAACCCTTTTCAATGATTTTCCAATTGTCGTGAAGAAAATAATCTATCATAAGTTTAATTTAAGTTTACAACTATAAAACAGGATAAAGACTAGTTAACTGAGAACGATTTGATTTTTTTGATGTACAGTGTAAAGTTTAAAGTGTAAGGGTGTAAAAGTGAATTTATTAGTTTTTAGTTTTTAGTTTTTAGTTTTAGTTGAAAAACTTCCTAACTGAGTCCAACTATCCATTATCCATAATTAAAATTATTAATTCTCAATTCGTAATTCTCAATTCGTAATTCTCAATTCGTAATTCCTAATTCGTAATTCCTAATCCATAATTTTTCATTATCCATTATCCATTATCAATTATCAATTATCCAATATTAATTCGTAATTCCTAATTCGCAATTCGTAATTCCCATTTTCAATTTTTCTCGTCAGTCCATTTCATTTCCTTACGAGACAGGCAATCTTCAATTTTCAATTAATCATCCATTATTCTCGGCAATCCACTCCATTCCATTCCGTGTCTTTACGAGACAAGCCATTATAAATTAACCTGATACATCCTCCCAACATCAACCTTGTACAAAATTTTCATTTTCAATTTTCAACCTTCAACCTTCAATTTTCAATTAATTATCCATTATTAAAATTCTCAATTCTCAATTCCTAATTCGTAATTCCTAATTCGTAATTCGTAATTCCCATTTTCAACTTTCAACTTTCAATTTTCAATTAATAAACCAAGCTCCACAGTCTCCAAACTAACCCCTTCCCAACTATTCAAATGAAAATGAGAAATCCTTTTTGGTTCCTCATCTCTTCCAAAGCTCACTGCCAGAAAACCACCTTTTAGTGCAGCGGAAATTCCGGCTTCAGCATCCTCAAAAACTACTGTTTTGCTGCGGTCTGAATTCATTGCTTCAGCTGCTTTGATAAATAATTTGGGATTGGGTTTACCTATTTGAACATCATTACCATCGAGTATCCATTTAAACCTTTGCGTGAGACCTATTTTTGCAAGAATGGTCTTAGCATTTTTGGATCCGGAACCGAGAGCATAAGGAATGTTATTTCTATCCAGCTCATCCAGAAAATCAATAGCGTAAGGAAGACAATCATTGGGAGTAAGTTTATCCACTTCTTCGAGATACCATTGATTTTTCCGTTCCATCATTTCAGCTTTCTCCTCATCTGTTGCAGTTTTATCCGACCACTTAAGAATTAAATCCAGAGAAGCTTTTCTGCTCACCCCTTTTAATTGTTTATTCAATTCCGGACTCAGATCAAAGCCCCACTCTGCTGCCAGCCTCTTCCATGAAGAATAATGCAGATGGGCCGTTTCAGTAAGTACACCATCCAAATCGAAGATGCAAGCCTGAATAAGTTTTTCCATATAATTGAAGTAATTGCAAGGTCTTTAAGTCTGAAATAACTCAATTTTGAGAAATCAAAAAATCCAGAAACTCTGACCTTATTGTAT
>SLKL01000269.1 GCA_007134625.1 Saprospiraceae bacterium | reverse complement strand
TACGCTTCAGCAAGAAAAGAGTTAATATCCGCCTCCGAAAGTGTCGGATCCTCTACCTCAGGTATCAAAGCAATAACATTATTACATCGATTTATACCGCTGTAAAATGCTGTGAAAACAGCTGCCATTGTCGTATTATCTGGAAAAACATTAAAGTTTCCAAATTGCAATCTGGTTGGAAATGTACCAGTGAAGTCGCACTCATCTGAAAAATACTGGGGCATGGCCAACCAGCCATCAAAAGAAAGCGTTCCATTTTGCATGGCATCATAAAGACCTATAACAGCAGCTTGTGCAGATTTCTTATCTGTAACAGCCAATTCAGGTGTTACAGAGTTTATCGGTTGAACATCATCAAGATCTGCATAATCGTCGCAAGACACTAGAAGAAGGGCAACCAAACCGAATGATAAAATATATTTAAACATATTCATTTTCTTTTTTTAGTTAATGATTAAAATCCAAGATTCACACCGAATACAATTGACCTTGGTTGAGGATATGTGAGGAAGTCAGTTCCCACTGAAACATTACTTCCATCAAAGGTATTGACCTCAGGATCAAAACCGGTATAATCAGTTATGGTAAACAAATTAGTACCTGAAACATAAATTCTCGCTGACCTCAAACCAATATTGTTGACAACAGATGTTGGAAGTGTATAAGATAATGTAGCTGTTTTTAGTTTCATATAATCACCACTTTCTACAAATCGATCAGAAGTTCTCCTGTTATTAGCTGGATCACCAGCAACTATTCTTGGAACGTCTGTAACATCACCCTCTTGCCTCCAAGCTCTATCAAAGGAAGATTTAGTAGGGGCAAAAACGCTATTTAAACCCTCAGTGAAAGCCCGGTTATTATTATAAATTTCAAATCCAGCTGCAAATTGGAAGAATAAATCCAAGGAAAAACCTTTATACCTCATGTTACTAGTTAATCCACCGGTCAAATCAGGAATACCTTTTCCAAGGAAGGTTCTGTCCTGATCATTGATTACACCATCACCATTTAAATCCTTAAATCTGATATCACCGGGTGCTGCATTTGCTTGAGAGGCATGTGCTTCCACCTCAGCAGCATTTTGGAAAATACCATCAGTTGCATATCCATAAAAAGACCCTAATGGTTGTCCCTCTTCAATTCTATTTGCAAAACCTGATGCAATAGGCTGATTATCAAATAGTCTTACAACCGTATTTTTATTATAGGCGATATTGAATGTTGTTGACCAATCAAAATCACCTACAAAATTTCTGGTTGTCAACGAAAGTTCAACTCCTTCGTTTTCCATGTCACCAATATTCTGTATTACGGTAGCAAATCCTGATGTGGTCGGAATAGGTCTTCCAAGTAATAAGTCTTCGGTTTCTTTAATGTAATAATCAATTGAACCACTAATTCTTTGGTTGGCAGTAGAAAAATCAAGTCCAACATTTATCTGAGTGGTAGTCTCCCACACCAAATCAGGGTTACCAATCTGAGTAGGAGCAATACCGGGAGCTGTAATATAATTAGCTCCACCACCAAATAGTGGCCTTGCGAGGAAGTTACCGATAGCGTTATTTCCTGTCTGACCATAACTAACCCTCAGTTTTATTTCATCAAAGTTATTTCTTAAACCGGAAAGAAAATCTTCCTCAGTCAACCTCCAAGCCAAAGCTGCGCCCGGGAAATAACCCCACTGATCATTAATGAACTTAGAAGAACCATCCGCTCTAATCACACCTGATAGGATAAAGCGATTCATGTAGTTCAAATTAGCATTGAAGAAATAAGATCTTAGATTGTCTCCTGTAAAGCCTCCCGCAACCTCTGTAGGGGATGCACCGGCAGAAAGGCCTCTGAAATTATCAGTAGGAAAATCATTTACCTGAACAAAAGAAGTATTCCTGGCTTCTTCCTGGAAAGCAAGTCCAGCAACTGCATCAAGCGAGAAATCAC
This sequence comes from Saprospiraceae bacterium, assembly GCA_007134625.1. Taxonomy (GTDB): domain Bacteria; phylum Bacteroidota; class Bacteroidia; order Chitinophagales; family Saprospiraceae; genus PWJY01. The sequence continues at coordinate 12,227 of SLKL01000269.1, read as the reverse complement.
CAATTCGCCTCTGAAGTGTTAGGGTATGCTCAAGCAACCATCTAAGATTGTCCGTCGTACCTTGTTGGGCAATTCCATTGGTTGAAGATTGAAGCACAGATGGCTGATAAATCAACTCCCTGAAGGATAAAAGATCTATACCAACACTTGCTCTATAACTTAATCCGTCAATTATCTCATACCTACCAAAGAAATTTCCAATTACCCTGTTGGATGTAATTTGATTAGCGTATTCATTAGCAGCTGCGACAGGATTTTCTAATCCAAATGCAGAACCATAAGTTCCATCAGCATTAAATACAGGAACTGTCGGAGGTAAAAGAATTGCTGTTGATAGAGCCCCAAAAATATTATTATCATTTTGAATCCTATCGTTAATGGAATGCGTATAACCCATATTCATACCAAAAGAGAAGCGATCAGAGGCAAAGTGCTCCAGATTTAACCTTCCAGAATATCTTTGATATCTAGAACCTGTAATAATTCCCTCATTGTCATGATAGGTTAGAGATGCAAAATACCTTGTAGCCTCTGTACCTCCACTAAATGAAAGATTAATATCAGCTGTATTACCAGTTCTGAATATCAAATCCTGCCAGTCAGAATTCCCATCTAATGCTCCGGCTAAAAAGTTTCTATTTCCATAAGCTTCTCCAAGATAGTCTCTGTAACCTGCCGAATCCACCATATTTATAGTGGATGGAGTTTCCTGAAATCCGTAAGCAATATTCAGGTCTATGTTAGAAACTCCTGCTCTACCTCTTTTGGTGGTGATCAATACCACACCATTTGCACCCCTTGAACCATAAATAGAAGCAGAAAGGGCATCTTTCAATACTTCAATAGATTCAATATCTGCCGGATTCAAATCAGCCAAGGCATTTACTCCCTGATTACCTACACCAACCTGCGAGAAACTACCGGATACTACAGGCACTCCATCAATTACATAAAGAGGTTGATTCGAGGCTGTAATAGAAGTACTACCCCTAACTCTTACATCAACACCTCCGCCAGGAGTTCCTGATGATTGGGTCACAGTAACACCTGCTGTTCTTCCTCTCAGTGCAGTCTGAACACCAACATTAGATTCTGCAATAAAGTCTTCGGAAGAAACAGAGGAAACCGCACCTGTTATATCTGCTCTTCTTTGTGGGAGATAACCCAGAACAACAACCTGATCCAAACCAATAGCATCAATTTCCATGACAATATCGATGTTGGATCTCCCATCAATATTGACTTCCTGAGTTAGATAACCAGTGTAGGAAATCACTAAAACATCATCACCTGATGCCTGAACGGAAAAGTTTCCGTCAAAATCCGAAATGGTTCCTGTAGTTGCACCTTGAACCATAATAGTTGCCCCTATCAGTGCCTCCCCATCCGTGTCAGTTACTGTTCCGGAAACAGTTTGCTGAGCAAAAACGGAGCCCCAACTAAACAGAGCTGCAAACGCAATAAATAAAATTTGTTTCATAAGCTAAATTTTTATTGACTAACTGAATGATTAAATAATTTTCTAACTTGTAACTCAATATGTTAAATCGTTTACGATTAGTTAACCGCTGCTTAACATTTGGATAAAGGTATAAACTTTTTCAATTTACAAAAAAAAAATGCGAAAAAAATTTATTTTTCTTAGAGGATTTACAGCTTGAAAAGCCCTTTAGAAGATGAGAAATCAATTGAATTACAAGAAAGAAAGTCAGAAAAACACAGTCTAAAGAAAATTTTACTGTAACTGAAGGTCTAAAAGCTGATTCCGGTTAATTAAATCTGACTGAGAACTATAATAAGCCTTGGCTCAAGGCTATAGATTTTAGCTCCTTATTGGTATGGACTCGAAGCTTTTTCATTATGTTCTTGCGGTGGACACTTACAGTTTGATCGCTGATATAAAGTTTATCAGCAATCTCCCGATTATCCTTTTCAGAAGCAATTTCTGTGAGAATTTCCATTTCCCGACGAGTGAGATAGTTTTTCAATAGAAAAGAATCTTCAACAACCCATACATCATTCTCATTTCTGCGAATTAAGCCATTATTAGACGGAGAAAAACTGACCCCCTGCCCCATGAAAGCTACCCCATCAAGAACCTCTTCAATAGCAACTTTTAACTCCTGAATGTCTGAATTTTTTAGAAGATAGCCATCAGCTCCTTGTTTGAATGCACTCTTTACAAACTTGTTGCTATCATAGGCGGTAAGGACAATTATCCGGGATTCAGGTTTTTTCTCTTTTATCTTATATATAATATCTAAGCCATCCAAAATAGGAAGCTTGATATCCATTATTATAAGGTCAAAGTTGGCTTTTTTATTACAATACGCTATCAAATCCTGACCATTGTGGACACAATTTTCTAAATGAAGCTCATATTTGCCATTGCATTGAGACAATAAATGCTTTAACCCCTCTATAAGAAGTTTCTGACCATCTGCCAATACTACTTTTATCTTCTTCATTAAAAAAATCAATTTCACCAGTATGCTCTATCGAAAGCTATATTATTGATTTTACAAAAATCAGGCATTCGAAATTCTTATGCAATACTAAATAAAATAACTTTCAGAAAAAAATTTTTTTATAAAAATTTATATAATAGAAACAACATCGTATAATTAGAGGTAGATTGGAAGCTCTTAATATATAAAACATAGCTGCCGATTGGGGAAAAAATTTAATAGCTATGAGAGTAACTTAGTTATCCAAAACAAAAAAAGAGGAGGTATTGCTACCTCCTCTCAAATACTCGCATGATTAATAAGGAATTACCTTAAAACCATAAAAATGAAAAGGACCACTAATTCTTTTCCCTAAACGGCTTTTGTATATCTATTTACGTTTTTTCCGTAGCGGGCATAAATCTTTTCTTTTAGCGCTTTTCTCGCAAAGAATATCCTACTCTTTACTGTTCCAAGCGGCAATTCTAAATGATCTGCTATTTCTTGATATTTGTAGCCCTCGAAATACATCTCAAATGGGGTTCTAATATTGTCTTCCAATTCATCAACCATCCTTGATAATTCTTCCATCATGATATTTGATTCAGCGTTATTCCCAATTGTAGCTCCCCCTGAATTGATGTAGTACATGTTATCGGTGCTGTCAAAAATGGTATTGGCCTTGGTTTTTTTACGATAGTTGTTGATGAAGATGTTTTTCATGATTGTAAACAACCACGCTTTAAAATTCGTACCCGGTCTGAATTTATCTCGATTTGTCATTGCCCTGAACGCAGTTTCCTGATATAAATCCTTCGCCTCCTCTACGTTCTTAGTTAAATTATAAGCAAATGCATTGAGCATGTTGGTTAATTCCTGAAACTTGTTTTGAAACTCGATAGTTGACATGACTTAATAGTTTTTGTTATTGATATCACAAATATAAGATACTGTTTAATAATAGACAAATAAAAGTCAAACAAAACTACATAAGTTTTACATGTCAACTATCTTGACGAATCTCAAGTACTTGTTTTTCAATCACTTATTGGATTTGTTAATTTTTTATTAATTATTGAAGTTTCAGTATTTTCTGAAAGTTTAGGTAAGAATATAGACTTTCATGCTATTTTTGAGCTTTTAGAAACAATACTACTGCCACAATTCCAAAGATGAGATTTGGCAACCAAATGGCGACAAATGGATTTGCACCCGGACTCAATGCGTAGGTAATCGAGAATTTTCCGATAAAAACGAAGAGGGCACCTATACCTATACCGAAAGCCAGATGAAGACCAACACCTCCTCTGACTTTTCTGGAAGCCACAGAAAATCCAATTATGGTCAATATTAATATAGAAAAAGCTTCAGCCGTCCTGCGATGGTATTCAGCTAATATCCTTGATGATCTGCCCACACCCTTGGATAACTCCCTTTCCATATGCTGTTGTAATTGAGGTGAGGTCATCATTTGTATGTCTTTGCCAAGGGTCACAAAATCATCAGGGTATAAATTCAGTACAGTATCGATATGCTCGCCAATAAATACATTATAACTTTCATTACCTTCCTCAAGGGTCCTGATCTCATAGTCGTTGATCCGCCACTCATTGGGGTAATTATTTATTCTCATATTCCTCGCCTTCAGAACTTCAACAAGGCGACCTGCTTCGTTGAAGGTTTCAATTCTCACATCCCTGCAACTCGTATCTACCCTGCTGTAAAATCGGATATAGATTTTCTGTTCCGGGTTTAAAAAAAAGTGAACATCCTGGTTTCTACTCTCCACTCTATCCGGTCTCACATAAGTATATTCAAAGGTGAGTCTTTGATCATTACTCATGGGTATGAGATAGTGATTGGAAATCAGGTGAAGCACCATAATAAAGACCGCTGCAAACATGTAGGGCACAATCAACCTTTTCAAACTAATGCCTGCACCCAGCATGGCTATAAATTCAGTATCCCTCGCCAGGCGGGAAGTGAAAAAGACCACGGCTATTAGTGCAAATAAAGGCCACAGTATACCATTGATAAAAGGAATGAAGTGGAGGAGATATTCAGTAAACACCCTGCCAAACGGAATACCTGTCTGCAGTAAGTTCTCCAATTTCTGGCTGATCTCAATTACCAGTGCTATAACACTAAAAAGAAGACAGGTAAAAAAAAAGGTGGCCAGGTATTTCCTGACTAGATAACGATCAAGCTTTTTTATTTTCCATTTACTCATCTCGGTAGAATAACTAAGGAACTCATCAATTGAGTATTAAATCCTGGTTTTTATTTGGTTAATATGGCTGTTTTTCCACTCTGTAAATCTTTCCTCTACTATAGCTTTTCGCGCCTGCTTAACCAACCACAGGTAAAATGATAAATTTTGAATACTTGCGATCTGCGGTCCGAGGAATTCCCCTGAATGAAAAAGGTGCCTTACATATGCCTTTGAATAGTTCCTTCCAAATGCCGTTGGACTATCCGGATCCAATGGGCTAAAGTCATCTGCCCACTTAGCGTTTTTTATATTGATTATCCCATTAATGGTATAGACCAAGCCATGTCGGGCATTTCGGGTAGGTAGAACACAATCGAACATATCAATACCTCTATCTATACACTCCAGCAAATCAGCCGGAGTACCTACTCCCATCAAATATCTCGGTTTCAACTCAGTCAGATAATCAGTGCTCAAGTCTGTCATATCATACAACATCTCTGACGGCTCGCCAACAGACAAACCACCAATGGCATTAGCCGGAAAATCCATATCTGTAATAACCTGAGCTGACTGAGCCCTTAAATCCTTAAATGTACCACCCTGCACTATCGGAAAAAGGTATTGTTCATATCCATAACATGGCTTTGTTGACTCAAATTGATCACGACACCTTTTTAACCACCTGTGCGTCATATCCATGGATTTTTTTACATAAGTCTTCTCAGAGGGATATGGCGGACACTCGTCAAATGCCATGATAAAGTCTGCACCAATCTGCCTTTGAATATCCATTACATTTTCGGGAGAAAAAAAATGGCGAGAACCATCAATATGAGATTGAAACCAAACTCCCTCCTCAGTAATCTTACGCATATTGCTCAGTGAATAAACCTGATATCCACCGCTATCCGTTAGCATGTGTCCATCCCAATTGATGAACTTATGTAAACCTCCACCTTTATTTAAAATTTCGGTTCCCGGTCGCAAGTAAAGATGGTAAGTATTACCCAAAATTATCGGAGCACCTACTTCTTCTTTAATCACCTGCTGATTGAGCCCTTTGACACTTCCAATAGTGCCTACCGGCATGAAAATCGGAGTCTCAATCTCTCCCTTTTCTGTCTTTATTACACCTGCCCTGGATTTACCCTCAGCGGATTTATTTTGAATTTTGAATTCCATTAACTAAGCATTTATCATTAGATTCCCCGGGATGCTTTTTTGTTTGGTAGGGCAAATGTAAAAATTAAATTTTTAGAGCATCGGAAAATAGGTAAAAAAGCAGAAAGCAATCTGGATAATCAACTAATTCGCCGCTCATAATCCAGCCTCAGCAATACACCCATCATCAATGTAAAAACCATGAGAGATGAACCACCATAACTCATAAATGGGAGAGGTATTCCAATAACAGGCATCAGCCCCATAGTCATGCCGATATTAATCATAAAGTGGATAAATAAAAATCCGCCCACACCATAAGCATATGCCCTCTCGAACACACCTTTCATTTTTTCTCCAATCAGGAATATCCTGCTAATCAAAATAGCATAAAGTATAATTACCGCAGCTCCACCTAAAAATCCCTGCTCCTCCCCTACAGTCACAAAAATAAAATCTGTATTTTGCTCAGGCACGTAGTTCAATTTAGTAAGTGTTCCATTCAAAAATCCTTTCCCTGTCAATCCACCACTACCAATGGCGAGTTGCGACTGAAGAACATTGTACCTTGAACCATGTGGGTCCGAAAGGCTAGGTTGCAGCCATACATTAATTCTATCTTGTTGATGGGGTTTTAATACATTGTCGAAAGTATAGGTAGTGCTAAAACTAAACAAACTCGCAAGCAAAATAGCCGGACCGTATAGAAAAACCAATCGCTGTTCGCGAGTAGTCAACAAAAAGACCAATGCAGTCAGATAAAACAATGCCATTAACACCATTGAACCTACCTTCCAGTCAAGGAACATAATCAATATCGCCAGAGTAAGTGAAAGTAAAAATGCGAGAATCCATGGATGTCGATTTGGCAAATGGAATACAATTAAAATTGATCCTATTACAAGCAGAGCAAAAATCACTAGAAAGGAATCAAATATAATCGAAGCAATAAATAGCATCACAATTGCGAAGAGAGCAATGAACCAGATTGGGTGTGCGCCCTCTCTGTAAAGAACAACCAGCAGCGCTGAATAAGTTATTGCCATTCCTGCATCCGGTTGAAGCATAATAAGTCCAACCGGCAATCCAATTAATGCAAGGCTGGAGAAAAATCCTTTATTCGTAGTTAAATCAGTTTTATGAAAGCTCAGGAATGAAGCTAAAGCAATGAGTGCCGGAAATTTTGCCAACTCACCCGGTTGTACAGAAAATGCCCCGAAGGTGAACCATGACTGCGACCCCTTTATCTCAACTCCAAAAAATAGAATTAACACCAATGAAATACAGGCCAATAACAAAATAGGATATGAAAAAACCTTCCAAAAAACCGGATTTATAATAATAGATGCAGTTAGTACGACCATTGCTAATCCGATCCAAACCAGTTGCTTTCCGTAGGAGGTGGAGAAGTTGAAAATAGAAGTATCAATTGAATCCTGATACTCCACGGCATAAATCATCAACCAACCAATGGTCATAATTGATAAAAGTATCCAAAGGGTTATCCAATCAAAATTACCCCGGACTTTAGATCTATGCCTACTCATCTTCTAGTACTCTTTTCAGATGATCTGCAAAAGTCTCATATGGAATATTGGTATTCATTTCAAAAGCACCCGGAAATTCTTTTCTGATTTTTCTTAAATCTTCAAGTGTATCCCAACGATCAAAGTAAGTACCTGTAAGGATCCTGAAAAAAGGATCCTGAAAAACCCATTCTGAATTCATCTCCGGAAAACTTCTTCTAAATTCTCTTTCCAGCCTATCGAGATCTCTCCTTTCCCTTGTTATTGCAATCACTATTCGCCATCCTCTGACAAAAGGTCGTTCTTCCTTGACATAAAAAAAAGCTTCCCTTGCTTTTTCAACACCCGATGAGGCATGCACATCCAAATGCTGAGCATTAGATGGATTAAAAAAAAATAGTAAAGACAATATAGATAAAAACAAAAACCTAGCCATAGATCTGAATTTTGAGTTAGGAACGGCATGAGCAGGATCAGGCTAATCCTGTTTACAAAGATACTCTCATTTATCTTATTCCCAAATGCTTTTATCTTCTTAATCAATGAGTCCACTCAAATCTAAGTGATTGATGAGAAGTTTTTAATCAAAGAAAAGATTTTCGAATGAAAAAGGAAGGGCTGGTTTACTGATTTTACTTTTTTACTATTCTAAAAACTCTTTCTGAATCTGCACAAGTAGTTCTTACGAAATAAATCCCTGGTCTAAGTTCTGAGAAATCAATGAAATCTAGAGCCTGTGTGTTTTTTCGGAGTAATCTTTGACCCAAAATATCAAAAACTTCTACTTTAAGAGGTTTGTCATAAATGACCTGAAGTGTATTGGAAACCGGATTGGGAGTTAAAACCAATTGGGTAAAATCCATTTCCTCAACTGAAACAGTGGAGCAATCTATTGAAGAACCGGGTTCAGCAATAAAGTTTCCGTTTTCGACATACCAATGCTCCCAAGTGCCACCACTTCCATTTTCCCAAAGATCCAATTCAAAATAGTTTTCACCAGTCACCGTCCCGGGCACTTTATAGACCTTAATTGCTTCATTTTCTCTTTGCCAATGTAGCGGAGTACCGGGTTCGCAAGTTTCAGGTTCAAACTCATGAGTGCAATTGGCTTGCAAGAAATAAGCAAAATCTTGAAAATCCGGATATTCGCCAAAAACTCGTGCAGTACCATCAGCATCAATACATACGGCGGTAAATTCTTCGCTTGCAATGCCAAAAGATCTAACTCCATGGTCCGTAGCCATCCGAGCCAGAAAAACAGTATGTCTTCCCCTTCGATCCGGGTTGTCATAATGAGTATCAGTTACTACATTTTCAAGGAAAGGCACTTCAAGAAAATCATTGTACCCCAATGAAACTCTGGAGACATACGGATTAGAAAGAGCTTGGGCAGAATTGACCGTGCCATTACGGGCATCAAAATAATAACTTCCCAAAATAGCCATACCTGCACTTGTCCCGCCAATAGCAGCTTGTTTAACATTTACGTGGTGATTCAATGCATCCTGCATGGCATTACCCTTAAAATAGCTTACATAATTCCATTGATTTCCGCCGGTGAACCAAATGGCTTCGGCTTGAGCTACCTTTTGTAAAACATAAGGGTCAACAGCACCATCAGCATAGTGGACAACAATGGTCTCAACTGAATTTACACTTACACCCAATTCTGAATAAAAGTAGTCATTATATCCATCGCTTCCTGACGCTCTCAAAACTAAAACATCACCTCCATCTGCCTTTTCAAGAAACCATCTCATTGCTTCATCACTTTCAGCAGCACCACCCATCAAACAGACACCAAATTGATGATCAGTACTTACATCATCCGGGTTTCCGGTAAAATAACTGGTATAATTTTGACCTAAAAGAATGCCGGGAAAAAACAATACAATGAAGTAAAACTTTTTCATGATCCATTATAGAGTTAAAAGAAAAAATAAAAGGAACTTACAAGTTTAATATCTTCAAAGCAGATGAAGTTCCTAGCCGATTTGCACCAGCAAGAATTAGTGCTTTAGCACTTGCGAGATCACGGATACCACCTGAAGCCTTTATTTTTATACCATCAGGCAACCTGGACCTCAAATAACTAATGAGCTTCAACTGGTCTTCTGGAACCTGATATCCGGTGCTGGTTTTAATATAAGTGGCATTATTATTTATCGCAATTTCCAAAACCTTGTCTAATTCCTCATCGGTTAACAAAGCTGCCTCAATTATCAGTTTAATCGCTTTGTTTTTTATCCTGCAGGCTGTAGTTAAACTATCAATCTCACTTTCAACTTCCACCCAATTGTGATTTTTTACTGCTGCTAAATTAATAACTGCATCAATTTCATCAGCGCCCTGATCAATGCACCTCTTTATACTATCTACTTTGGTTCCGATATGGTCATATCCCAAAGGAAAACCAATTACCGTAGCGAGTTTAACGCCACTGTCCTTCAATGCAGCTTTAGCTGTTTTTATATAATAAGGAGGTACACAAACAGCTGCAAAGCCATGACTCATTGCCTCATCACACAACTTAAGGATGTCTGATTCAGTGGTTTGTGCTTTTAAAAGGGTATGATCTATGTATTCATTAATGTTCAAGGACATAGGGGTTTAATTTGGGTGCAAGATAAATCTATTTTGAATAAATTCTATAGGACAAAGTGCAGTTTTAACAACTAAACTTCATAATCCACTGAAAATCTAATGCTTAAAGGAATTCATTTTTATTTTTTAAAATAACCGCCTAAAAGTAGATCTTTACAAGAAAGCTACTATAATAATTTATTACCTTAGCGCAGCTAAAATAACACAGGAAAATTAATACTAAATGAAAATAAAATATTTTGACTTCATCCAACAAACTTATGACTTCCCTCAGGATGAATTTGATGTAAAGAATGGAAAACTGTTGTTTAACGATATTCCATTAATGGAATTGGTAGAAAAATTTGGAACGCCATTAAAGTTTTTTTATCTGCCAAATATTTCAAGAAATATACAGCGTGCAAGAAAATGGTTCAATAAAGCAATAAATGAGAACCAATATAAGGGGGCCTATAAGTATTGTTACTGTACAAAGAGTTCGCATTTCTCTTTTGTCCTTAAAAAAGCTCTGGAAAACAATATAAATCTGGAAACTTCTTATGCAACCGATCTGGATATAATTCAAAAGCTTTACGAGGAGGGACATTTTAGTAAGGAAAATGAAATTATCTGTAATGGTTTTAAAACGGATCAATATCTGGTAAAAATTGGTGAACTGCATCGCGAAGGATTTCAAATAATTCCGGTAATTGACAACCCATATGAATTGTCTAAGCTGACTGATCATATAGATGGAAAAATGGATATTGGTATTCGCATTGCTTCGGAAGAGGAACCTAAGTTTGAATTTTATACATCACGACTGGGTATTGGCTACAAGGATATTGTACCCTTATACAAGAGCAGAATTCAAAAAGACGAAAGGCTCAATTTACGCATGCTCCATTTTTTCATCAATACGGGTATTCGAGACAATGCCTATTACTGGAATGAATTTTTTAAATGCCTGAAATTATATGTGGAATTAAAAAAGATTTCACCCGGCCTTAACGCCTTCAATATAGGTGGTGGAATGCCCATTAAAAATTCATTGGCATTCAATTACGACTACTCCTATATGATAGATGAGATTGTCTTTCAAACCAAAAAATTCTGCGAACAAGAGGGAGTTGAAGAACCGGATATTTACACGGAGTTTGGTTCATTTACAGTTGGAGAAAGCGGAGGTGCTATTTTTAAAATACTGAATCAAAAGCAGCAAAACGATAGAGAAAAGTGGAACATGATCGATAGTTCGTTTATGACAAATTTACCGGACTCATGGGCACTTTCGAAAAGATTTATAATGCTGCCCTTAAATAAATGGGAGGAGCCTTACGAAAGGGTTTTTCTTGGAGGACTCACCTGCGACAGCGATGATTACTACAACTCAGAACAGAATATTAATGCGATCTATTTACCGCAATACAGAGCTTCAAAGCCTCTGTATATCGGTTTTTTCAATACCGGTGCTTATCAGGAATCTCTTGGTGGCTACATGGGCTTACAACATTGTCTGATACCCAATCCAAAAATCTTACTGATCGATAAGGACAAGGACGGTAAATTACAATTTGATATTTTTGCTGATCAACAAAGTCCGGAAGCCATGATGAAGCTTCTGGGCTATTAATTTTTGAAATAAATAGTAAAAATGGAATCAAAAACATATGCCGGAATACCGGAGGAATTACACCAATACGAAAATGCAAAAGTAGTGTTAATTCCCGCTCCATATGATGGAACAAGTACCTGGGGCAAGGGCGCCGATAAAGGACCGGCAGCTTTTTTAGATGCTTCAGAAAACATGGAGCTTTACGATATTGAAACACAATCTGAACCTTACAGAGTCGGTGTACATCTTACCGAATCCCTACCCGATTTTGAATCCCCGGGACAGATGGTGGAGCACCTTCAGGCTGAAGTAAGCAGACATCTCAAACTCAATAAGTTTACTACTGTATTTGGTGGAGAACACTCAGTTAGCATACCATGTATCAGGGCTTTCCGTCAGCATTACGGGCAGCTTACAGTATTACAATTAGATGCTCATACTGACCTGCGACCATCCTATCAAGGGACGCCTTACAATCATGCCTGCGCTATGACGGAAGCAGTCAATACCACCAATTTAATTCAGGTGGGAATCCGGTCTATGGATAAAAGTGAAGTTCCCCACATGAAAAGGGAAAATGTATTTTTTGCTGAGGACATCCACAAAGATGAACATTGGATAGAGAAGGTAGTCAACAAATGCGAGGGTAATGTGTATATTACCATTGATCTCGATGCTTT